>JACQEL010000485.1 GCA_016200595.1 Deltaproteobacteria bacterium | reverse complement strand
CTTTTCCCTTTTTAAGATGCCCAGATTGCGGATCAAGCCGGCGAGGCTCCGGGCCGTGTACGCGCCGCGACTGAAGCCAAAGAGGTATATTTCGTCTCCTTGCCGGTAATTACTCACCAGAAATCTGTAGCCTTCCTTGATATTGTCTGAGATGCCATAACCGAATCCCCCACCGCTGAAGCGCTCTAATCTGCGCGTTCCAACTCCCTGGACATAGTGAACGATCTGGGGGTTGCTCTGACCGTCATCCGGAAGGGTAGCCTCGAACAGCTTGGCGATGCTGGTAGGACAAGGCTGTCCATTCTTCGTGTGTTGATCCGCGCTGTTCCAGGTGCCATCGAAGAAAACGACAAGCTTCTTAGTACGGGGCGAGGTCATATCTCTCCCTCCATGATTATGCGTAGGCGCGTTGGTTACACCAAGAGTAAAGCGATCCAGGCACTTCTACGAAGGTATATTCTCAAAGACTGCCTGCGTGCCATAGTTAAGCCTGGATATAGGAGTAGGCATCAGTTTTCGAATCTGCACCCGCTTTGCTATGCTCAGGAGGCATTGACAAATTGCCCCCGACCAGGTCAGTCCCTTGATGGCGTGGGAACTACTCCAAGTTGTCGTAGCGCGTTGAGATTGTCCACGAGGCCTCGCTGTTCCACCACCTTCCCATTGACGATACGAAGAATGACGATTTCCTCAAAACTCAACTTCTTCCCTGTCGGAGGGATCGGCCCCCAGTGGCCCTGTTGGGTCCCGGTGATGAGGAAACGCGCGACAACTCTGTCGCCCTCGGCAACAAGCTCTGCTAACTCCTCGTGATAATCAGGAAAGGTGCTCCAAGCGTGCTGCACCATTTCCTTGATGCCCTCTAGACCGGTGCGGAGAGGGGAGTAAGGCCGATAGTCTGCGACAAAGTCCGGTGAGTAAAGTTCTTCGATCTTGTCCAGTTTGCCGGTGTTCCACACCTCGTCGAATAAGCGTCGAACGAGGGCTTTGTTCTCTTCGGTAGACATAACACCTCACCCTAATCAATCAGATCATGTAGGTATCCTTACTCCCGGTACTTGTTTCAGCTCCACAAGTTACCGGAACTCCAGCATCACCTCTTTGGCAAACAACTCCAATCCCTGACGCGCGCGAGTGATGTCGCGCGCACCCGCATGAAAGTAAAAGGCGATGTGCTCAATGCCCCACTGCTCTCGTACCTCGGCCAGCCGGCGGCGGCAATCGCGCGGGGTGCCGATGATAGCGCGTTCTTCCAGATGGTCTGCCATCGAAGTGATCATATCCAAGCCACCCCGGCGCGGGTCGTCGGGAGGCAGCTGCGCTGCCAGCGCTGGAGGGAAGAGAGAAAGCAGACCCAGTTCCACATAGCGACCCGTGGTTTCCCGGGCCTCGGCAAGTGCTTGGCGGTAATCCTGGTCAATAAACAGGAAGAACACAAACGTGCTGGGAGGGACTGCCTGGTGGCCATGCGCGCGCAGGGCGGCACGGTAGCGCGCAATCCCCTCCTTCAGTCTGGTTTCCGGCGTGAGCCACGGTACGAACAAGGCCCCGTGACCTTTCGCGCCAGCGGGTTCAAACGCTTCTAGACTACCAAGGCCTCGGTAGATGGGCGGATGGGGTTTTTGCAGCGGCTTGGGAGAAAGCGAGAGCTGGGGAATCTGCCAAAACTGGCCTTCATACGAGAAACTCTCCTGTGTCCACGCTCGCTCAATAATCTCTAGCGCCTCTTCATACCGCGCCCGCATTTCTTGCGGAGCGATCCGGAACCCCTCAAAGTGCTTGGGGTACGCCCCCTTCCCGACACCGAAGTTGAGACGCCCTCCACTCAAGATGTCGAGCATGGCAAAGTCCTCGGCCTTACGCAGTGGATTCTCCAGGGGCAGCACACTGACCGAAGTCCCCAGGCGCAGCCGGCTTGTTTCTCGCGCCAGTGCGGTGAGAAAAAGCTGAGGGTTGGGACAAATCCCCAACGAGTAAAAATGCTCCTCGCCCACCCACACCGAGTCAAACCCTAGCTTTTCCGCATAGACCATGAGATCCAGGGTGTCCTGGTAGTAGGCGAACTCGTTCTGGCGATCAGGAAAAAAGTCGAACAAAGTGAGTAGACCGAATTGCATAGGAGTTCCCCCTCTTATTTTAGGATCGACCCTGCTGGCTCAGAATTCCACCACTATTGGTGGTGTTTCTCGGAGTCACATAGGGCCTCCGGGTTGCTCGAAGTACGACACCGCCATGGGAAGGAGGGTGAGGAGTGCCAGCACGAGTGGCACACCGGCCGAGATCCAGGGCCGCGCGGTGATGGCCTGAGGTGGGCGAGCCGGCCGGAACAAGCACCACGCCGCCAGCGCCCCGGCGACGATAGGAAGCGGGACCCCTATCAGCGCCTCACGCCAGTAGAGTTGCGGCACTGTCCTCATCGCACCAGCAAGACTGATGATGTAGGCCATAATCGCACCGACGATCGCGAGAATCCAAGCAAGTACGCGCATAGTTGGCTCCAGTAGGAGATGGGCGCAGCGCGGGCTCACACGTCCAGTCACCGTTTGCCGCCCAAGCCTCGCCTTTTTAGGTTCTCCCGGACCGTAAGCGGGCAGCAATACGGGGCAATGGGTTGGTTAGCCTGCGTCTGTCGAGTGGCAGTCTCCCTCGCAATTGAGTCTGGACGACACAAGCAACCTCCTCGCTTCTCTTCACGGTCCGCTTAGCAAAACTGGGCGGCTCGGGCTACCGTCTCAGGCAATACCCACTTCATTGCGCCTGTCTCCTCTTTACAGTGACGTTGCTTACCGCGTCCACACAGACGAACTGCATGGCACCGGGCTGCTCCGCAGAGAACGGGCATACCACAAAGTCGGCAAAAAGGTCGGTGTCCCAAGACAACTTTTCTACCAGGTCGCGGGGGATGCTGCTGTAGCCTGCGGAAGTTCGATTCTCGCTCACGCCGAGAATTCGCCTGGTGCCAACCTTCCAAATGCGAACGCTTGGGCTTCCATTCCAATAGTTCATCCTTCCCCGAACCGAGAAGCACCTGCCCACGACATACGGATCCTCATGGCAGGGCCTGGAGGACACAGGGTCGCCAAGAGTGTCCGCAAGGGACCCCGCGACGCCAAGCGTCAGCCAAGCCGCAATCAATACGCTGCCTCCTCTCTTCATCTCTTCATCAAAGATCTGGAGCATTGTACGAGTTATGTCACCTGCACCTTCGACCCCTGGTCTGATGCGCGCTGTATGGCATCCAGTAGTCGGTGCCGTCTCACTGCCAGGTCGAAATCAGGTTGCGCACCCTTGCCTTCTCGGATAGCCTTGCTCAGACTGCGGTACAACTGGGCCACATTGAAAGGTGGCCCCTGAGGGACCTCAGCAGGAACCCAGATCAGACGGTCTGGTACGGATAGCTCTTCCAGTGCCCGGTCTGTCCCTTTACCGCCGAGAAGCTGGATTTGGGCGTACTGCACCATTTGCCTGGATGAGGCGACCAGAGTAGCCTCCCTCCCGTAGACCTCCATCCTCCAGCCGGTGCCGTGCCAGGGCACGGTGGCTACGTGGACCGAGGCGACAGCTCCGGTGGTGAGTACACCACTAACAAGCACGTTGTCGGGAGCGGTCACGTCCACCGTCTTGCCTGGCTCCGCGGTCTCCCACACCGGCACCTGGGTGGTTACGTAAGACAAGACCTCCTTGAACTCCCCCACACAGAAGCAAAGGACATCTATCGCGTGTCCTGTAG
>JACQEL010000463.1 GCA_016200595.1 Deltaproteobacteria bacterium | reverse complement strand
TGGTGCGGACGGCCTGCTGTTCGGCAATCCGGCTCAGTTCTTGACGCAAGTGATCGCGGTGGTCACCACCCTGGTGTACTGCTTTGTCGTCGCTTATATCCTGCTCAAGGTCACGGACGCGCTCGTGGGGTTGCGCGTTGATGAGGATGAGGAATTCGCTGGACTCGACCTCTCCCAGCACGGCGAGAATGCGTACACGCTGTGAGGCCTTTCTGTATTGGGGAGGGTGAACAATATTCACCTTCCCTCCTTTCTTCTCCACAGGCGAATCGGTAAGATATCTTTTCGCCTATGACAACACTGATCTCACCGGCGTATCGCACTTTACTTCTACAGCAGCCCCTCGTTACACCAATTCTCCTCCGTTTAGAGAAATCGTCAGATACAGCCCTGGCCCTACGAGTCGCCGACCTCTTTTCTTTTCGCCGCCAGGGACTTCCCCTCACGGCCAGAGCCATAGGATACCAAGCCAAAGAAGGCACGTGGGTAGTAGCGGTGGCCTTCCGTATCGCCGGGATTCCAGTTGCGTCGCTTGAAGACGTGGTCTATGTCAACCCGCAATGCGAAGCTGACTTCTCCTTGCTCCAATCGCTAGCCACGCAAGAACGACTGCCTTTTCTCTTCTTGAGCCCCCACCTCAAGATTGTCATCAGGCAAGAAGCCCTCTGGTCTGTTCACCACCGTCAGGAGGTGCGCCTGCTGCTCGCACAGATGAGCCATACGCAACCAAAGAAAAGACTGGGAGAAAGTGAGGATCTCGATTTCGCCCGCGCGCGGAAAGAGTTCCAGGAACTCTACTCGGTCAGTACGCTGCTCGCGGTTCACCCACGCAAAGATGTCCGCCTGCCGGTCCCTTTCCGCGGGGTGGTATTGGAATGACACACGCCGAATTGTTCTTACCGACGTCCGGGCGTGCCACCGTGTTCAAGCCGTTCGGCCTGGCCGACCAAAGTACCCACAAGATCTTGCACATGGCGTAGTCGATCGGCCAAACAGTCCTTTTCGGCCGCGCCCCGCGAGGCGAGACAGCCACGTTCAATCAACTCGACAAACGCCACTGCCACATCTTCCAAGCGTTCCTCGCCAGAGCCATACCACTTATGCAACCAGCCACACATGCCCATGATGGCGTAGACCACCAGTTTGGCATCCATCTCCCGGAACACCCCTTGGGCGACGCCTTCGTGGAGTATACTCTCTAGGCTCGCGGCAAAATGGCGGCGGACTTCCATGACCTCTGCCCGCAGCCGCGGTGGCAGGTCCGCTTCTTCACTGTAGAAGACGGTGAAGAGCGCAACATTCTCACCCATATTCCGCACTAACCCCTGCACCGCCCGGCGCAACTTTTCTCCAGGCGATAACGGTGCGGCCAGAAGCGGCTCGATGCCACGGGCGAAAGAACCGGCTACTTTCACAAAGATCTTCGCTAAGAGTTCCTGTTTGTTCTCGAAGTAGCGGTACATTGACGCTTTGGCGACTCCCGCGTGCCGCGCGATCTCTTCGAGTGTGGTCTGACGGTAACCGGCACTGGCAAACCGTTTGGCCGCTACGTCGAGCAGGTGCCCCTCGATGACTTCTCGGCGCGACATCATCGTCTCGCCTTGGGCGTGATGGAGACCAACAGGATCTTTGTGACCGGCGGGATGTCGCCGGGCTTTTCTTACTTGACTTACCGGTCTCAAAATTATACCCTCGATCCGTCTATAGAGTCTCAAAAATATACTACAAAGTCAAATATAACAGAAGCGTATCGCAGGCCCCACGGGTACGATCAGGAGATTGTCGAGATGAAGAAAAGCAACGCATGGATGGTTGTCCTCTTGGGGGTCCTTGCTGCCGTTCCACTGGCCCTGGCTGAGTCCCCGGTTCCAGAGTCCCTTCGTCTCGCTTTCTATCCTTACAGCGGTGCATCCCTCCACTCTGAGGGGATTACACCAGGCGCAACGATTGATCAACACAATTGGCAAATAGCCGAACCGGTTCTTCCTGCCGAGGTCGTGCAGCTGGTCCACAGTGGTGACTTTACCATCTCCGTGCAAGAAACCACGGACCTCCCGGTGCGTGCTTCCTATATGACGACGACGGCTGAACATTTTCCCAGTGTCGCGCTCGACAGCGGTTATAAGATTGATCATTACCAGGGCGGCCGTCCCTTCCCAGTGCTGGATCTCGCCGATCCCCAGGCAGGAGAGAAAGCGGCCTGGAACCTCCGCTATCGGGATGTCCCGGACAGCATGGAAATGCGCGGCACGATGCAAGGCGTGAACAACTCTGGCACGATCGACCGCTCGAACGTCGGCCGTATGCGTATCCGCTATGGGATGTATCGCGTAGGGGATGAAGAGAATGACCCTGAATGGGAAGCCCAAGGCATACGCATAAAAGCGACGTTCGAATCTCTCGCGCCTTCCGATCAGGAGGGCAACATCCGTATTACCACCATCTACGATAATGAAGCACAGGCGTATGATGATCTGAGTTATAGCCCGCAGAATCGACGTACCCGAAAAGGCTACATGAACCTGCTGATGCGCATGGGTGGAGGACGTTACGACGTCTTAGCGGAAGAGCAACCGCCCTTCTTTTTCATCGGCTATCTGCACGAATACAATTGGACGTATAAAGGGGAACAAACGATGCTCGTCCCAGGCTTTCTCCGGGCCGGGCAGTTGACCTTTAGCGGCAAAAACAACTGGTATCCAAACGCGCCGTGGGAACTGCGACGAGTCCTCGTCTTAGAATGCACCCCGAAAGGGACTCATCCTTATAGCAAGCGCGTTTTTTATCTTGATGCGCAAACTTACACACCCTTTTATGTCCTCAGCTACGATCTGCAAGGAGCTTTCGTGCGGCTGACGCTCATCGTTCATGGTAACCCGGAGTTCGTCCCTGGCACCCAAGGAGTGCGCCTGCCGATACCGTTGGGAGCGGCCTGGATCAATTTCGCTCAGGACCATGCTTCACAGATGGTCGCTGGCGACCCGAAATTTAAACTGGGCTTTTCTCCGCGCCGGTTCGAAATGATGGAACTGTTGCGGAAGGGGAAATGAACAATTTCGTAGCAAAGTCGCAGGAGCGAAACTTTCTTCCTCCTCATTTATCCTTCACCTCGATTTTCTCGTGCTGACTCTCACGGCGTTCGTGCTGAGCCTGTCGAAGCACGAATACCTCTCTTTCAGCAGCCTGTTGCTCAGCTCTTCACCTCGGCCTCATCGGAGGGTAAACAGTATCCTATGCCCCTCCATTTTGAATCCTCCGGTCACGGTCATCCCCTTCTTATTCTGCACGGTTTGTTCGGTTCGCTGGAAAACTGGCGAACCTTAAGCAAAGTGTTGAGCCAGTCCTTCCAGGTTTTTGCCCTCGATCAGCGTAACCACGGCCATTCCCCACACAGTGAGGTCTTCAATTACCGAGTCATGACAGAGGACCTCAAGGAGTTTCTGCAACACCAGGGGCTTTCCGCTATCCACCTGTTGGGTCACTCAATGGGCGGGAAGACCGCCATGCAGTTCGCCCTGACTTATCCGGAGGACGTCGATAAACTCATCGTGGTGGATATCGCGCCTAAAGCCTACCCCCCAGGGCACGATGACATCTTTGCTGCGCTGTTCTCTCTTCCTGTGCAAGATTTCCGCAGCCGTCAGGAGGCTGATGCCGCCCTTGCTCAACACCTCCCAGACCTTGCCCTGCGGCAGTTCCTGCTCAAAAACTTAGAACGAGAGGCAACCGGCGGTTTCCACTGGCGGATCAATCTAG
>JACQEL010000462.1 GCA_016200595.1 Deltaproteobacteria bacterium | reverse complement strand
GGAATAGTTGCCTGTTGGGGTTGCCACCCGGCCAAAAGGACTCCTATGATGCGATGAGCGGCGCGGAGCGGTACGACTAAGAGCGACGTGTATCCTAGGTCGTGCAGGAGCTCGAGTAGTCGCGCGGTTAACGGAGGGGTTGAGAGATCGGCCATATATACTGGCCAACCGACCTGGAGGATTTTTCGGGTAAAGGCGTCTTCCAGAAGAATATGCTGGCCGTGCAAGGAAGGGTCGGTTTGGGTCCAGATCTCAAGCTCTTGTCTTTCAGGAGTCAACAGTCCTAACATGAGGCCCTGCAGTTGGCAGAGTCGCTGGGCAGCTTGGGTGAGCACTGGCAAGAGTAGGGAACTGTCGAGAGCCGGTGTCAGCGCCCGGCTAAATTCTTGCAATATCTCTGCTTCGATTATTTTTTTTTGTAGCCCTGCAGCGTGCTCAGCGAGCCGTGCTTGTTGAGTTTTGTGCCTAAACACTCCGAGGCATGAGGCTAAGACGCTAACGCTCAAACTCAGGTACGCAAACAGGTAATCTCGTGCTGCTGGGGAAGCAAAATCTGGACGGACAGCGACTGTATAGCTGAACGTGGCTACCAAACAGAGAAGAGCCTGTGCCCTTAGCCTCCAAGGGACGAAGATTGCTGCCCCCAGCACAAGGCCTGTGGGAATCACAACTAAAATAGGAGCAGCCGGCAGCAAGAAAACCAGCAGGGCCGCTGCGACAATGAAGAAAATAGCGAGAGGGGGAGCGGCCAGAAGAGATGATGCTCCGGAGAAGAAAGAGAAACGTCGACTCATCACCTCCCCTTTGGTCTGTCGCGCTGTGAAGTCTGTCCTTGCCTTTACGAAAAGCAAGGGCGGCAGTGCCGCCGTATCTCCACGGTCAGTTCTTCTTCTTGTTGTCTAGTGGCAAAGAAATTCCACAACCGGTCCTTCTCTAGAGTTAGGCCTGCCTCACAGCAGCAACGGACTAACATACGCAGATGGTGCTCGGCAAGGTAGGCAAACGATAGATGAGGATCTTCGGCTGAACAATAGGCTGGGATTAACCCGTCTGGAGGAAGCCTGGAGACCGTGCGCTGTAAGGCCTTCATTACGCCAGGGAGCAGCAGGGTAGCGGACGTAAAGCAACCGGCTAGACTGTCGCGCAGAGGCTCTTCTGGTAGAGTAACTGTCGTCGCCATGTCCAAACGTCCGCGCAGTAAGGCATATTGTCTGGGTGTGGCGAGGTCTGCGCGCCAGCTCTTAAGCAAGAATGACTCTCGTCCATCGGTAACTTCTTCATAAGCGATGCGAAAAGGGTCCCAGACTGGGCGGTCGGCAGAGAACTTGTCCCGCTTCTTTTTGAGAGTCGTGAGGTGATGTCCTGAGTGCCGTTGCAGAAAGTTGTTGTGCTCTTGAGCTGGTTCTTCCGCATAATCATCGCCTTGTTGCCGATAGCGCACCGCGGTGTAAGGGTTCAGCAGTTGCACATCAAGACAGGGGCGGCAGTACAGCAGGACCGCTGGCTGACCAGGGTGAGGGTACGAGGAAATGGCATTTGCGTTCTGCATCATGATCTTCTCCTTGTAAAAATCTGCTGCCGTGCATTGACTTGACGACTTACTTTCTAAGGGACCTCCGCAGAGGAGCTGTTCAGCAGATTAGTGTAGTTTTTCTCTAGGGTTTGACTGACCTGAGCGAGGGTTTGCAGCGACTGCTGCAGGCTCTGGGAGACAATCCCGAGGTGCTGCAGAAGATCATGGAGTTGTTGCTCTGCCATCTCTTTCGCGCGTTGCTGGCAGATCTGACGTTGTGTGGTGGCGCGCTTAACAATCTCTCGCAAGTGGGGGATATTAAAAGGCTTGGGGATATAGTCGAAAGCGTGGAGACGCAATCCTTCGAGCACCGTCTCATATGAGGCATAACCAGTGACGACAATCACCTCGATAGAGGGATCGATGGACTTTATTTTTTCCAAGACTTGCATGCCAGAGAGCCCTGGCATGCGTAAGTCGAGGAGAACCACATCTACAGGTTGTTGCTCAACGACATGCACCGCCTGTTCACCTTCGGTAGCCACGAGCACCTGATAATCCGGTTTCAGGATGGCCCGTAGTGATTCCCGCGGTCCAATCTCGTCGTCGACGACGAGGACTGTTGATTGTTCCGTCATATATTCCTCCTTATTTCCTGAGGGAAAAACTGCTTGTTTGTATTAGCGTATCACATCGGCAGGTTCGCGCAAAACTCTAGCGGTCACAAATCTCCTTGAGATTCGGGACCTTAGACAAGTGACGCGCTCAACTGGTCTCTGTCGTGAATGAGACAGAATGGCGTAGGAGGTGCGCGATTCAGCAAAAATTTGCGTACTGCGTTTCCTTTATGCGAGATCCTGCTTTACTCGATCTCTTTTGACATTTCAGGGGGAGAGAACGAGACTGGAAACGATATGTGGCGCGAAGAGGCGCCGTTCTTTGCCTCCTCTTGACTAGTATTAGCGAAGGTACTGGCCTCGGCTGGGGGGGGGACTAACGGCAGGCGGGCGAGCACTCGTGTCCCTTGACCAACCGTGCTCTCAACATCAATAGACCCTCCATGCTCTTTGATGATCTGGTGGGTGATGAAGAGTCCGAGCCCTGTACCAGTAGTCTTCGTCGTGAAGAAAGGGTTAAAGATCTCTTCCTTATGTTCGGCGCGAATTCCTTCTCCCGTGTCACGGATTTCAATCAGGCAATAATTTTGCCCATCTAGGCTGCGTTGCTGGGCGGTTGCCAGTGTGACCGCACCGCCGGCATTGGTGGCTTGGAGGGCATTCAGGACGAGGTTCATGAACACTTGTTTGATTTGCTCCGGGTCAACTGTCAAGGGTGGCAGTGCAGGCTCCAGACAAATGCTCAGAGTAACTCCTTTTTTCTTTGCCTGACCAGCAAGCAAGCGTACGACCTGTTCTGCCAAGTCATTGATTTGCACCGCGCCGAATGTGACCGGGGCAGGCCGAGCGAAGGTGAGGAGATCATTGATCAGAGTCGAGACGCGTTCCAGTTCGCTAACGGTGAGCTGGGCGAACGTCGTGCGAAACTCAGGATCGTCGATCCGTTCGGGAAAAAGTTGCACGAAGGTCTGAACCGCCACCAGTGGGTTGCGAATCTCGTGAGCGATCCCAGCGGCCAGCGTACCAACGGCAGCGAGACGGTCACTGCGGGCGAGCATTACTTGCGAAAGGCGCAATTCGCCGTATAAGCGGGCATTTTCCAACGCGATGGCAACCTGAGTACCCAGAGTCGAGAGGAGTTGTAGGTTTTCTGAGGAAAAAATATCGCGATTCCGCTTCTTTCCTAGGAAAAAGAAACCCAGCAGCCGGCCTTGAGTACGCAAAGGCACACAGACTTCGCTCCCGTGCTCTGCCAGCGTGGTTGCCAGTTGGACGGCCTGAGGATTCTTCTCCTTGAGCACCGCTTCCTCTCGTACGACGGGCTCTTGTTGTTGGCTAAGAGCTTGAAGAAAAGGATCGTCCGTCAGGAAGTCGGCGCTGCTCCTATGAACATCGACATAGGTGCCGTTGGTCGGATGCAGGAGGTAGATTGTCACCGACTCGGTTTGCAGCGCATCGACTAGCACCTCACGCAACCTGGCAATGATCTTTTCTTGATCGAGCACTTGAACCACGGTTTTTTGGAACATGCTCAGCGCTTGCAGAGCCCCGTATTTCTGCCCCCACAGGATGCGGCGGACCCACGCTTCAGTCGAACGCAGCAGCCAGGGGAACACCAGTCCAGAGAGCAAAAAAACTGTCAGGGCAAAGAGTAACAAACGGGTGTCACTAAAGCCGTAGAGCTGTTGTTGGACTTCGGCCGTCAGAAGCCAGAGGGGGGTTAGCCACAGGATCAACGCCGCCACGCTCGCCGAGGTTTTGGTGAGGATGAGTTCGATATCCAGCAGCCGATGTTTAACAATGGCGTAAGTCAACGTGCCGCAGAAAAAGACATTTCCGAGATTCCCAAGGGGGTAGAAATGAATCCCATACACCGGCAAGAGATTCGTTAAGGTCAAGGGCAGCATGACCGCGAAGCCCAACAGCACGATTTTAAGTTGCTGGCGCTGCCGTGC
>JACQEL010000090.1 GCA_016200595.1 Deltaproteobacteria bacterium | reverse complement strand
CCCCCTTCCGCCGCATAGGCCCCCGCGCTCTGTCCGGGCCGCATCGAGGCCCTGTTGTGGCGGCCTCCCAGCAAGAAGGCTGATCTTTACCCACTTCTAAGTCACTTATCAGGAGGCATTCTTGGGAAGCGCGAAAAACATGGCAAATTTCGGTGATCAGCAGAGAAGAGACCTCGCGTTTCCCGAGGCAGTCCTCCCCAAAAACCTCTTTTTCTACTCATACTTGGTGTAAGTGATAAAAATGTGGGTAAAGATCAGAGCAAGAAGGGGAATCCCACCATGAAGCTCTTACTCGACACACAGCGAGTGCAGCTTTTGGCGAACGGCAAGGCGAACAATCTCCGCCGCAACCACGGTCCAGACGAGATCGACTTGCCGCCCGTGGTGAAGCTGTTCACGCCGGACGGCGGCAGAACGTGGTTACTCAACGAGATCAATCCTGACGAGCCGGATATTGCCTTCGGGCTTTGCGATCTTGGCATGGGTTGCCCGGAACTCGGTTACGTCAGCTTGGCCGAGATCACGGCGCTACGCTGCAAGCTCGAGCTGTCCATGGAACGAGCCCTGCATTTTGTGGCTGATCGGCTGCTCAGCGACTACGCCGCCGAAGCCGGCCAGAAAGGAGGTGTCCGCGCCCGGCGGTGCTGGGGCTGCGCTGGAAGGTCTTGAGCGTGGTGTAGGAGAGTTTCATTTCCTCACTCTCGTGCTTCACGCCTCGGTTCCCCAGCTCCGGCGAGTCGATCAGCCAGAACCTCAGCAGCGTACGCCACCAGCCGGCGGGCGGCCTCGACATCCGCGACCGCGGCCCGGTATTCGGCCTCCGTGATCTCCACCCAGACAAAGCCACTCAAGGTAGGGACCCCGATAACATGGAGACCGGGAGGTACTCGGTCTGGATCGAAAAAGATGTAGCGGTCCATAGTACTGACCCTACCAAGTTCTCTCCTTCACCCCTCCCCTTCAGCAGCTTCCTGTAATATGTTGAGAGCCGGCTTAGGCTTTGCGACGACCCATCTCGTGCAAGGCTGTTGCAACAGTGGGATTGCTCACTGCTTGTCGTTCACTTCTTCGCTATTCTCACAATTTATATACAGTTTAGACGATGTAAATAATACCAGTTTGAATCGCGTTGGGACTCTTAGCATTCCAACATACGCTCCACCCTCTCACTCCAACGGTGGACAACCGTGGGGCTGAAGCTGACAGAGCTTTCCTTAATGCCTGCTCATCCTGATTGTTAATTTCCTGGCTCTCCACGTGTAAGCCAGGATTTCAGGAGAGGAATCTTGTGTAGGATCTCTGGGCTCGGTGGCTGCTTTTCCCGTTCGAGGATCTTTAAGAGTTCTTTTTCTTTTTTAGAAGGTGAAAAGTGCCAATGCGACTGGGCAGCTGATTTTTAAGAACGCGCTTGAGTTCGCGGCCGACGCGAAAAATGGTCGAACCGCACATACCGTCGATGAGGCGGGGCGCGTAGCAATCAATCCAGCCGGCTTCTTGTAGGCGGTCAAGTAAGATGCCGACCCATTGCCGGGAGAGGCCTACCTTATGCGCGAGCGTGGTTTGGGCGAGGGTCAAGTGAGCCTGCATCAAGTTCCCCCTCCCCTGGTCATACAGCCGGCACACAAGAAACCGCAGGACATCTCTGGCTTGATTCCGCTTGAGCCCGGGGGTCCATTTCCCCGCGAAGAAGAATGTTGCGCTCAGGATAGTGTCGAGCGCGAGTATACGTATACGTCCACCCATACCTGCCCCCTTCTGTTAGGCGACAGGGCATACTCCACCGTTGACTTCGACAGGGAGTTTACGGTACGGTGTGGATACCCAATTCCACGCCGATTCCCGCTACCTTGCGAAATCGGATTTAGAAAAAAGCCTCTGTGGTTCAGACAGGGGCTTTTCCAATTCTGGATACTGCCCTTCTACCTATGCGTTAGTGTTACCTCGACCGCACAATACACGATCGTCACAAGAAGATATAGAGCTGAAGAGAAAAAATTCTTTTATTTTCAGCATGTTAGCGTGCTTACCTGTCAACATGTCAGCAAGCGAACTGTTTGACATGTTGACATGCCAGAGTGCGATAATGCTGACATGTTATAAGTGGTTCGCTTGGTAATGTTAGTTAGTTTGGCATGTCAACACGTCAGCATGTTGACATGCTCTAATGAGTCTGGTAGCAGGGCTACATGCTCATCGCCACGACGAATTCTAAGGGTGGGGTTGGGAAATCAACGATTGCTGTGCATCTTGCCGCCTGGCTGCATGGGCAAGGGAAGCACGTCATCGTGATCGACTGCGACACGCAACAGTCCTGTTCGCGGTGGTTGAACCGGTTCAATGTAGAGATCTCTACGGTGCAGATGGGAACACCAGACGAGGTCTTTAAGTATGGACTAGAGCTAGTCTCCCAGGCCGACATGGTGATTGCCGATGGTCCAGCCGGTCTTGCCGAACTCACTCGCGCTTTACTAATGATCTGTGATCTTGCTTTAGTCCCCTGTGGGCCTTCAGCTTTGGATCTTGAGTCTTCGCGGATCACGGTCGAAGTGATTCAGCAGGCCCGGAGAATTCGCAAAGGGGACCTCCCGCGTGCACTCTTTATTCCCAATCGCTTACAAACCAATACCCTTCTAGCCAATGAGCTAATGGCGGTTAGTAGTCGCCTGGGCATTCCGGTCACGCAATCGGCTCTCCGCTTACGCCAGGTATACGCGAACGCCCCTGGTCAAGGTCAAGTAGTTTGGAACATTCCTAATGCCCCCAGCGAGGCCGTAGCCGATATGCAGATTCTTTGTCAGGAAATCATTGCCTATGCAGAATCCCAGCAGTAAGCGTAAGTCTCTCGAGGATCTGATCAACGATCCTGAAACGCAAGCCTTTGTCCACAAACAAGTTATACCGCGACAGTCCGACATCTCAACAGGTCAGCATTCCAACATTCTAACACGCCAACATGTCGATGAGCGGATTAGTGTTTCCGTGAAGGTGCCTAAACGGATCGCTGACGCCCTATGGCACGCGATGCACGATCGAACCTCAGAACAGAAAAACAAGACTCTCGCTCCAGGAGAACCCTACGAAAAGCAGGATATCGTCTCGCAGGCGCTAGAACGGTGGCTCAATGACAAAGGTTACCTGAAGTGATGTTTCATGGAAGGCCGCAAAATTTTTCTCTGTCCCTCTGTGCGGATTCGGGGAAATGCCCGCTAGCTAGGGTGCTAACAAGGCCCTGGTATCTGGACTTTGAGGGATTGTGATATTGCGGCCAAAAAGTCCAACAAAATCAACAGGCAAGGTAGACAGACTCGGCTGTTATCGGACGTGTGAATGGAGTGAGATTTTTTACGGGTCAATTTGACACGCTATATGGGCTTTCTCGTTAGCTGCTCGCTAGTTGGGGTGTCAGCACTATTTCGGGTCCAGCCGAGATAGATACTAAGGGCTAACGCATTAAAACGGCTTTCCCAGCAGCACCTTAAGCAGGTAGTCAGGATTGAGAGCGCAGGCGAGGCGCTTGCGGGGCAGGCTCTTGGTGCTGGGTTCTTGGCGTAAGAGATTGAGCGCGATGTGGCGTAACACGGCAAAGTTCTCGGCCCCGTGCCCAGTCCGCAAGCGACTCTGATCTTCACGAAAAGTGACGTCGAGCGTCCAAGGGAGCTTATTCTCAATCCCCCAATGAGTGCGGACAGCCCGGGCAAAGTGCGGGGCCTCTGGCGGGAGGCTGCTCAGATAGAAGCGCTGCTCCACACTGGTCTCTCCGGCCACGGTGCGGGTGGCTTCTACCATGCCAATACTGCGCAGGCCCGGCCACGCTGTCGCCCTGAGTTCGGCGTCCAACTCCGCGCTGATCCACGCGCAGCGCGTCTCCACCCGTCCATGGCCTTGCTCGGTCTGTTCCTGATACTCACTGCTGGCACGGTGCGCCTCTGCCTGGGGCCCCGTCACAAAGAAGCGCGCGACTGCCTGCTCCAGCGTGGGCTGATTACCCTTGAGGGCTAGGACGTAGTCTGCTCCCTGCTCTACAATCTTCTGGGCAATCGTCCGCTGACACCCCATCGCGTCAATCGTCACAATACATCCTTTGAGCGCCAGGAGGTCCAACAACTCGGGAATGGCGGTGATCTCGTTCGATTTCGCGTCTACCTTGCGTTGCCCCAACACCACCCCATTGGCTGTGGCCCACGCACTGACCATGTGAATCGCGCGTTTGGCCCGGCCCTTATCAAAGGAGTGCCGCAGCGCCTTCCCGTCAATTGCTACACCCTCCCCCGCCGTCGTCTCCGCCACGGCCTGCATCCAACTCAGAAAACACGCCTGAACCTGGAGCGGATCCAACAAGCGGAAAACCCGGTTAAAGGTGTCATGGGACGGAATCCCTGCGGGTAACTCCAAAAACTGACTGAGCCATTCCTCCCGCTCGTGCCCAAAATCCTCAATGGCCGGAAACCTTTCGGCCCCGCACAGGACCGCGCACACGGCGATGACCAAAATGTCGCTCAGGTTATGCCACCGATGGCGTGCGATGCGTGGATCCGGCAGACTCGCAAAATGGCCGAGCAGTGCAACGACAGGCTTCGTCTTCATAGCCACTCCTCTCGTCCGACCAACGTGCTGAGGAGTCTGCCACATCCAACGCCAACCTGCTAATCTCTTACCGCGCCTGTACTTTTAATGCGTTAGCCCTAGATAGATACTCCCGTTCGATATTTTCCGACTCTGACTTTTTAAGATCCTCTAGTAAAACATCTCGGCTCGATAGCCTAGAAGCCCGAATGAAGGTGGCAGTAAAATGCCTGAGGAACTGACGCTCTGGGTCATGTACGATTACCACGGCGCGCATACGTAGGTGCTCCTTTTTCGAGCTAGCTGACGATTCTTTAGTTTTCTCGTTACTGGTGGGAGCAACCTCGTTTAACTGCCAAATCAGGTACTCATTATCAATGATAAGAAATGTGCTGGGAAACACTGGCTCAACGATCTCTAATTCTAAAGCTTTCGATAATTGCTGGTTATTCCGATCTTTCTGTTTCTGGTCAATTATCGCCCTAAAGTGATCAAGGTAACTCTGGTCGAAAATGTCGCGTATAGTTTGTGTCTTGTCAACCTGAAGGATACGTATGTACTCTACCTTACGACTCATCTCCTCTAAGGTCTGGAAATAGATTCTTCGTTGTTCAGCATCTTTCTCTCCATAAGGGCGCTCCTCGCTGTAAGAGTTCAAGATATGAATTTCCCACTTTGCCGACTTTATCACCTTCGTACATTCCTCAAATATCTTCTTGGAATCGTGATCGCTCTCCATCGGCAAATAGGTAGCCTGAATAGTGGTAGCACCATCTACTCTTGGCAAATCGAATCGGTTGTGGTCAATCTTTTGCTGATGAATCCGTATTTCTGCTGGTTTGATGAGTGCACAAATTTTAGCCGTCTTTAACCTAGTAGCAACATCTTGCAAACGCTCCCAGGTCTGTCTATCCCTGTCAGAGAATGATCTGTCCTGCCGATGCCGCTCTATATACTGCTCAATCACACGTTCCGGCAACTTAGCCATCGCAAAAAGAATGAAAAACTCTTGCCTGTAAGAATCATATAGACATTCGCCGTTCGAGAGAGAGGGGGGCGTGAGCCGCATAAAAATAGCACGATCAAGTTTGCTGAATGGTAGATAATGACCGATAATGCCGACTTTCTCAGTCATGACCATAAAGAATGGAACTGTTTCATTGTAGAACCGTAAAGCGATTTCTGTTACAGGATTCTTGCGCTTCAATTCTGCTGCCAAATCAAGAATTCCCCGGGCCACAGTCCTTTCTGCCTGATATGTTGTCGATGGGTCGCTGGTAATCAACTTGACTTCATCCATAAAATCGCTTTTGTCATCGAACACATTGGCAAGAAGAAAGGTTAGGTGTATGTCGGGAGACGCGTCCAGTGTTTTGTTTAGCGTATTATAAAGAACCTCCGGCTGTTTGACGATTGACTCGTTGGGTAAGAGGGAAAGCGTTCGAGCCTGTACAAACACGAACTCCTTGGCTTCTGATATGGCTTGGAGTACGGCGTTCTCAAGTGTCTGATCGTGGTGCCGATGGAATGCGACAATGCCTTCTTTCAGCGCGAAATCCATCGTGTTATTCAGTCTGGTGACCGTAGTAGCAAGGTGGTTGGTTTGTCGTGTAAGTACGTGCAGAAACTTGAGGACTATCTCTTTTTGGTGGGCAAGCTCAAAGGTGACCGCAATCGCGCAAGCGACAACGAAAGCCACCCCAATATGGATTAGTGAGTGATGAAGGATCATCTCCAAATCATATTCGTGCTCCGGGTGAAGCTCGGATCCCATCCCGATTAGCACTATCCCGAAGCTGATTGCGAATAGGTAGGTCAGAGTTTTTTTCGAAGGAGTCAGATTTTTAAACAATTTCACTGGCACACCCTTCGTTTGTGATAAGTAGACGAATTGTTTTCGCAGTGCAATCTATTCCCCATATCATAGGGGCAGCCTCAAGTGAAGCCGAACTAGTAGTCTGACGCAATGAATTTGAGGGATGCTTGTCCCTCTTGTAGCCCGGATGCAATCCGGGATTCTTGGCCGACGTGTCCTGGATTTCGCTGCGCTTCATCCAGGCTACTCCTGCTCACCCATCACCTTTATTGCGATGAAACACTAGTACTCTGTCAGAGAGAAGTTGAGGAGTAGAGGTGATACAACTTCACTCGTGTGGCCACAGTTGGGAACTGCCAGTTAATCGTGGCGCGAGCCGCATTGCGCGTTGCTTCTACCGCTGCCAGCTCTCATTTGAGCATGGCTTCACTGTCGATGCGTCGCTGCAAGCATTGGCGGGCCAAGACGAGGAGTTCGATTTCCGCCAGGCTTTCCAGGCTGGTCTGTGAAGGGCTAGGAGCAGAGGGACCACATATTGTTAGAAAAGCGGAAAAGGTTAACGGCTACGTTATTAAAATTATTTTAGTATCATGTCCCGCACTGATTAAAAAATACAATGTGCACCGCAAAATACAGGTAAGCGGTTAAGGATCCAGTACCGCGAGTACCCCCTCACACCGAAATCCGCTCCACGATGTTGCGCGTCACCTGCTTCTGGCGCCGATCATAGAGGCGGGTGGTGCGCGGATCCGCATGGCCGGCTAAATACTGCACATCTTCCAGTGGCACCCCCTGGGTCAACAAGTCGGTGATCGTCGTCGCCCGAAAGGAGTGGCAGGAGAGATTCCGCGCCGGCAACCCGGCATCTCGCAACCGTCGCTTCACCATCCGATAGATATCGTTGGCGGACATCGCGAGGGGAGTGAGCACCTTGGTCTTGCGCACCGCGGACCGAAACAACGGCGCCTCTCCAGGATCCTTCGTAATCTTCGCCGCGGCGAGGTACACATCGACATAGGTTTGCAGATCATAGCGAGCCGGAATGGTCCGTGCCTTGCCGCCCTTCTCATCGAAATGGAACCACCACTGGTTGCCGTCAGGGGAGTAGTCCTGGAGCCGGAGCTTCGCCACCGCCCCCACCCGGGCCGCGGTGTAAATCAGAATCGCAATGATCGCCCGATCCCGCAGACCCACGACATGACGGGTATCGATGGCTGCGAGCACCTGCCGCGCCTGCTCCACTGACAAGGCCGGCGTTTTGCCTTCGACCACGGAATACCTCGGCGCCCGCACCGACGCCGCCGGATTCAACAGGACCACATGGCGCAGCACCAACTGATCAAAAAAACGGCGTAGCGCCGACAGATGCAACTTCTTCGTCGGTTTGGCTCCCACGAGCTGCTTGCGGATGTACTCACCCACGAGCACCGGACTCACTTGTGGCAGAGTGACACCGCGCTCGGCACACCAGGCGAGAAACCGATCCACCGCAGAACGGTAGGCGCGGTAGGTATGGGGACTCTCAATCTCCGCGCCAAAGAACTCCGCATAGGCGAACGCCGCCGCCTTGCCGGCCGCGGTCACGATCGCCGGCGGCCCGGGGCGGTCACCCAAAACTGCCACCTCCCGGCCTACGACCGGGACCACTTTCCCCTCCATTTTCTTCTTCCATCCTCTTGCCATAATAGTGTAGGATAACGTCCTTTATCCTACACTAAATGGATTATGGTTGGGAAATACCCGATAATGCAATCACTCGTGGGCTCTTTCTAGCGAAGAGGAGCAAGGCGCGTCGTCTACAAGAGGACAACGGATGTAGCGTGTCTCAACAGTCCGTTTCCTCTCGCAGTAGCTGCAGCGCACGGAGGCGAGATTTCTCTGCATCCGTATACCGCCCAAGCGCCTCCAATAGGTTAGCCATGCGATACCAAGCCATCAAGAGGTGAGGGTTTAGCTCCAGGGCACGCTCATACGCCGTGAGTGCTTCTCCGTGGCGTCCCAGTACAGCCAAACTGTTTCCTTTTTTTGACCAAGTTTTAGGATCGTCAGGTTCGAGTGCAAGGGCATGCTCGTACGCCGTGAGGGCCTCCCCATGACGCCCCAGCACAGCTAGGATAGTCCCTTTGTTCTGCCAAGTCGTGGGGTTTTCAGTTGTAAGCGCCTGGCTATGGTCGTACGCTGTGAGGGCCTCTTCGTGGCGCCCCAGGGCAGCCAGGCTGTTTCCTTTATGACCCCAAACGACGAAGTCGTCAGGAGTGATTGCGAGGCTATGGTCGTACGCCGTGAGGGCCTCTTCGTGGCGTCCCAGGGCAGCCAGAATGCTGCCTTTGTCCCTCCAAGCCGAGGGATAGTCAGGCGTGAGCGCAAGGGCACGCTCGTACGCCGCACATGCCTCCTCATCGCGCCCCACCGCAGCTAGACTGTCTCCTTTGTTCTTCCAAGTCTGGGGCTCGTCAGGAGTGATTGCGAGGCTATGGTCGTACGCCGTGAGGGCCTCTTCGTGGCGTCCCAACGCAGCTAGACTGTCTCCTTTGTTCTTCCAAGTCTGGGGCTCATAAGAGCTGAGCGTAAGAGTACGCTCATACGCCGTGAGGGCCTCCTGGTGGCGTCCCAGGGCGGCCAGAATGCTGCCTTTGTACTTCCAATCCTCAGAGGTGAGCGCAAGGGTACGCTCGTACGCCGCACGTGCCTCCTCATCGCGCCCCAGCGCAGACAAGCTGGCACCTTTAATATGCCAAGCTGCGACGTCATTAGGCTCCAGTAGTAAGATCGAGTCACAAGCCAACACGGCATCCTCAAAGTGATTGGTGGCTAGCATGCTCACACTCTCGTCGAGCAAAATCAGGGGAAGGTTGGGCTGAAGGAGCGCCGCCTTCTCAAAGCACTGCTTCACGATTGCCACATCGTGGCTCTCAAAGAGCTTGCGACCCAAGAATCGAAGTCCTTCGACATCTTCGATACTCTCCATCACGGTAATGAGCTCGGGAAAATCGTTGTGCGGGCGATTGTCATGTCTACTGTAGGGAACAATGCTTAGATAGACGGGCTCAGGCTCAATTGGTTCGGGCTGCCCTCGTTTGCGCACAAAGGATTGGTCTGCTAGGGCACTTAGGCAGTCACCTATGTGGAGAGAACGTTTAAAAATGCGACGCAGCACAGCATCGAGCCGCACGGACGTATGTGGCAGAATCCCTGCTGCGGTTAAAAGCTTCAAAGCGCGCAGAACATCTTGGAGTTCAGGGGAGAGCGCCTGAAATCGTAGATCCATCATCTTCAGGGATTCCTCCATGACGATAGAGCCAGGAGTAGGAAACAATGCAGTATGTTCTGGTTTCCAGGGTTTACCTATACCTTCTGCTAAAGCCTTTTTTTCCTCAAGAGTAAGAGGATCAAGTTTTAGCTTCAGCGGAATGTCTTCAAAGAATCGCCGTAAACCCATTCCGACCACTTGTTTTACCGTTCCTAGCTCGGGACCGTCCCGACACGTGGCAGCAACAACCATAAGACCAGCATACCTCCTGAGTTTCTCGCTAAATTCGTGCAGGTCTAGCTGGTTCCCGACATAGTCGATTAAATCATCCACGAAGAGAATTACTTGACGGTTTTTGAGGGCTGCCAAGGCATCGTCAGGAGGAAGCGGACGGGTACGAGTAGGCTTCACGACGAGATAGCCTGCCATCTGCTGAACGACGGTGAAGAGAGTGCGGGTCTTTCCTTCTAATGGTTGGCCGATCAAAAGGAAACCTTCCCCCCGTTGCAATGACTGCACTAGTTCTTGTTCTCCGTAAACATATGGGGGGTGAGCTTCTGAGATATGATCATAAGGAATAGCTTTGCGGGGAATGTAAATCTGATGATATGGACGATATGTCAGGTCTTTTTCCCGCCTACGTCTTACTGGTGGGAAAAAGTCGTCAGAGCAAAGCTTTGTCGCCTCCTTGAGAATATCAAAATAAGAGCTTGCTTGGCGATGTCGGTAGTCGAACCACGCCCATAGCGTTGCTCCCGCCAGCGTGAGCGCACCTACAGAGATCCACGGAGCATACAGCCCCAAGAAATTCTCTTGGTTTTCGATACGAGTAGAGAGCAAGTTTACTATAATTCCTATTACGCCCATGCTCCAAATCCCCGCGAGCACGGGGAATGGATGAAATCGCATACTGGCTCTCCTTCTCTCCGAAATGAAAATTGTTCTATCTATGATCTTCTTATTTATGCAAGTCCTATCCCCTCGGACCCTTTTATCCCTGACAACATTCGCGAAGCCGTTCAGACCCAGATGATCTTCGAGGAAAAAGCCACCGTTCCTGAGATATCTCAGCAGAGCAAGAAACCTAAATGGCCTCCAGCGCTAGCAGAGCAGGCGCAGGCGATACGTTCTACGCTCGTTGCGCTTTCGTCGCCCGCAAATCCTGAGGATGTTGCGCGCTGCTTCACCCATGCCCGAGTGGACCGAGTGACTGAACTTCTGGAAGTGTTGATCTCCTTAGGACAATCCCGCCGACTTGAGGATGGGAGGTTCGTCGCTCCGTAAGAGCCGCAGAATATATACCTGTTTACTCTAGCTCGTCGATCGCCGCGGCTAAGCTCTGCTGACTCGGCTTCACGTACCGCCAAATATACCGGTCGCTTTTGTGCCCGGAAGCTTCCTTCGCATACTGTACGCCCTTCTCCTCAGCGAGCTTCCGTAAGAATGTATGCCGTAACACATGCGGCGAGACCTTCACCTTCTCACCACTCGGGAGGTGAGCGTTAGCTTGTGCCGCCACTCGCTGCAGGATCAAAAACAACTGCACGCGACTCAGCCGCTCACCACTGCGCGTGGTAAATAATGGTCCCTTCCCATCTCCGCGTACCGTCAACCATTCCTCCAGCACCTCGCGGGCCTGTGCCTGGACGGGAACAAAATCCCGGATCCGCCCGCCTTTAATGAGCACGTTGGTAAACCCGCGTCCGGTGTACTGCTCGCGGTTGAGGTTCAGCATTTCCGAGACTCGCAAGCCTGAGCCCAAGAGCACCGCGATCGCCACGTGATCTCGGGTACCTTGGTTCGTGCCGCGCCCGGGCCGCACACGCAAGGTTTGCGCCGCATTCAACAACCGCAACTCGTCGGCGCGACTCAACCCCTTCCACTCTGGCTCGGGTTCCTCGGGCGGTTTCACTCCATCTGTAGGGCAACCAAGCGGGAAGGGCTTCACCTTATGATGAACCCACCGGGCAAAGTGACGCACGCTCGCATAGGTACGGACCACGGTGGCTTGCGCCGGCCGACTCTTGCGCAGTTGCTTCAAGAACTCACGTGTCACCGACGCATACCACTCATCCGGGTGATCGTGGTGATAGAGTGCTTCATAGAAGGCGAGGAAGCGGGAGAGATCGCGCCGCTTGGCCTCGATCGTACCGCGGGCCTGGCCGGCGACCTCGGCCTGAAAGTAAAGCTGGGCGAGTGCCCGCAGGCTCGTACGTGCCCGGCTCAGGTGCCCCGGCACGTTATGTTTAAGATTATCTACGGGAATCAGCGCCTGTTTTGCACCCTCAATCGCCTGTTTTGGTTTCTTATTCATAACATAACGTTCATTATGGTAGTGATACATCTTACTGCATAGGGCGCAAAGAACAACAAGTGTTATCCACAGCTACTCTGTGGTCTGCTCCAGCGGGGGTGGGTAGTGTCCAGCCGCTTGCTGCTATGAGCAAGTAGGCGGCCGTGTTTACCGTTGTCACCTCGCCAAGGTAGTGCTAAGCAGAGGCAGACGTGTATGAAATCATGCTACTACCGAATCTAAGAGCCAATACTGTTGTTGATCTTCACGAGTTCTCCCGTCGTGTTATGGTCGGCCTTGGAAAACCGTGTCCATTTCGTTCCGTATCCGGCCGTCGCCTACATCATTGCCTCGATCTTCGCCACGAGTACTGCCTCGTACACGCTCACCATCCGACGGTCTGCTAGCCTTGTGTTGGGAAAGGACGCACGTACATGGGCAACGCGACGGTCTCGGTTCTTCTGACGGCCACGTTGTTTGCCTTAGCCTTCTCGCTCGCTGCAGTGCGTCGCCATGTACCAGAGCACGATCTGCTCCTGTCCCTTCTCCTTACCATCCCTCGGATCGGGTCCCTGACCCGACGGTCACCGTTAGCGACAGGCGCGACGATTTGGATCGCGCTGTCCGGCTCCGTTGCCATTCTGGCCGGCCAAGCCAAACCGTCCGACTTCCTTACGCTTCACGGTCTATTGTCGATAGTAAATTTCTCCCTCATCTTGCCGATAGCTATCGGAGTCTACTTCAGGTTTCGGATCAGTGGTGAAGATTTCCTGAGAATGGCAACACATTCGGCGCTTCGGCTGATACCCGCGTCCTCCGCGGCGCCGCGTCACCGTCGCTGGTACTTTGGCGAAGGCTTTTTGATGGTGATGACGCTCCTGATTCAGGCATCAATTGTTCACAGTGAGCTCGAATTTGGCTTACCGGAAACCGTCTGGATAGAGCGAGCGGGCAATCATAACTCCCTTAATGATTATGGCGTCATTCATTATGCAATCCGCGGCGTATTAGTTTACTTCGGACTCGCAGCGTTTGCGTATGGTTTCAGTCTATTCTACAAGATAAGTCACTTGGATCTCAATGAGTATTCCACGCTCTATACAGCGGACTATCAAGTCAGCCGGAGGGTCAGAGCGTTAGGTGCAACTCTTCTGATAGCCGCATTCTCTGGCTCGATATCCGTCGCGATACAGGGAGTGGTCTTATTCATTGTGGTTAGCCGCGGTGGTGCGAATCCGATAGTCGTTCTCTTGCAGTCGTCGTGGCTCTTGTGGGTGTTCATCACTGCGACAGGCACGATATTTCTAGCAGGAACGATGCACCGATTGCACGAGCTTCTTTCAGAGGCGAAGGTTCAGATAGCTGAGGGCGAAATGGCTCGACTGAACGAAACATTCAATTCCCCGAAAGCAACGAGCCCTGCGGACATTGACCCGGCCACCTATGAGCGGTTTCTCCAGGCCCGGTTACACTTGCACCAGATGATCGATGGGATTGACACGTCGCCATTGCCGGGCGGAACTAGGGGGTTCGTAGGGGCAGCGGTATTACAACTGACTGGAATCATCATGGGCATAGCCGGCTTGGTCCGTGGGTGATGAGATATGCTGTCTAACCAAACCGCATGCAGCCGACGCGCTGCCGTGTGCGGCTGATGCCGACATTAGGGTAGAGCTGTGTCGCAATTTAGAACGAAAGGCGACAAAACAAAAAATCCTCTCCCTAATGCCTGTAGGCTGGTCCTGGGATCGAGGACAGCCAGTCTCTGTGGAGGCAAGGCAAAGCCGCAGCCTGAGCAGGAGGGCGAAGTGAGCGAAGAAACGGCTGAGGGAACGCAGCCTGATAGACGGCAGGTGGGGCAGGCACCAAAAGTCCCGAGCAAAATCGGAACTCTTGGCTTTCACTCCTACTGCGCTGCGGAGTCTTGCACCTCTTTGGCAGCTTTCTGGGCTTTCTGAGAACGGACATCTAAAGCGTCCGTCTCAACCTTGAACAGTTTGGCAATGCAACGAAACATCGACTGCGGCGAAGCTCACACAAAGGCCTGACAGTTGGAGCATTTCAGCCAACTTTCAGATGACGCCTCTGTCCGATGCCTCTGGCCTTCTGCCCAGACCGCAGTCTCGTCCTCCCACCCCGCGGGGCCAGACGAGGCAGCTGGCATTGCTCGCCCGTCAGTCGAAAGGAATATCCGCCCGACTCTTCGTTGGTCGCAGACCCCGCGGTCCGCTGGGGCGGCGTGATGAAGCCGACGTTGGCGAGCGCCGTCAAGATCTCCACCAGTGACACATGGGGCCATTCTTCGTGAAAGAGCGCGCTAAGGGACGTCAGTGTTCTACCGCCCTTGGCGTCATGCACGGCAATCGCGGCCGCGTGGCTGTGCAGCGCGCCGTGGTAGAGTGGCGCCACCGCATCCAAAAACCATTTTGCCGTTTTCAGATCCTCGCTGCTGAATCCTGACGGCAAGCAGTCTTGTACTCTTCTCGTTGTGCGTGCCATGACAGCCCTCCTTGCTCTATGGTTACGCAAGACTGATCGGCAGAACTCGCAGAATTGTTAAACCCCACTCTCCCGCCGAGCTCTGGTCGTCTTGCTTACTCGCTCCATCCCCTGTCCGGTCGCGCCGATGACGACAGGGGGGGAACGCTCGCGAGGTGAGAGCATTGGACCTGGAGGACACCTAGGCGACGACTGATTGTACTCTAATCGGGCATCGGCGGAGTGAGTGCCATCAGTTCCAGCACCGATGAGATAAACCCTGCGCAGCGCAGGCTGAGGCAATAGGGGGATTTCAAGGTGAGGGCATTCGCAATGGCAAGATCCGAATAGATCGTGGAGCGCCCGGCCTCTGGGCCGCATCGGTATGCCGCCAAGCCGTCAGTACCTGCTTGTTGGACCACACCCCAGAGCACTACGAGACACACGACACCGGTAAGGTACAGGAGGTGGAACTGCGTTCCAGAGCGCTCATTAAACTTCCTGTGGTACGTGCGGCACCGAAAGCGCCGGTACCCTAGCTCGGTCCGAACTCGCCGTTCACTCGTGTCAGTCGATTCACAGTGTGGACACCACATCTTCCCGACCCTCCGTGAAGCAACTCTCTATACGCCGCCCCTTTCAGATACAAGTTGGGGTGAATTCTGACAGAACCCCCACGGATACCCTTGCCTGTCTGCATAGCGTAGCAAGCCGCGTAGAATGGAGTGCCAGCACTATTTTTTGAAAAATCATACCGGGTATGGTAATTGATTAGCGACTTGCAGCAGCCGAGTAGCCGGCATACAGTCCGCACTATGAGTTTGTCCCCCCCCGTTGCCGGGTTGAGCCGCGAGGACTTGGTGAAGTTGGTCCTGGAGCAGCACCAGCAAATTACGGCGTTGACAACCAAGGTCGAGGCCTTGCAGGCCGAGGTGGAGCGCCTCAAGCGTCAGGGGCAGCGGCAAGCTGCCCCGTTCTCTAAAGGCACGCTGGTGAGCGCGCCCCAAAAGCCGGGGCGCAAGCCGGGCAAGGGCCTCTTTCGCTATCGCGCGGCCCCGGAGCCAGCTTCTCTGCCCGTGTCCCCCATTGAGGTCCCGGTAACGCTCCGCGCCTGCCCAGCCTGTGGGGGCCAGCTGATCGCCGCAGGAGTAGAGTGGGCATCCACCACGGAGTTGCCGGCGGTGGTCCGGCCGCACGTCCGCCAATTTCGCGTGGCCGTGAGCCGGTGTCGGGCCTGCGAGCAGCGGGTGCGGGGACAGCACCCCGAGCTGGCCCCAGACCAAGCTGGGGCGACGGCCCACCGCGTGGGGGAGCGCGTGATGGCCAGCGCCCATGTCTTGCACTATGGGCTCGGCGTGCCACTGCGCAAGGTGCCGGCGGTCTTGGCAGTGTTGACCGGCGTGCGGGTCACGCAAAGTGCGCTGACCCAGGATGCGCAACGCCGGGCCGAGGTGAGTGTAGGGGCCGCATATGAGCAGTTGTGCGCCCGGGTGCCCGATGCCGCGGCCGTGCATACCGATGACACGGGGTGGCGCGTGGGGGGCGAGCCGGCTCAGTTGATGGCCTTTGAGACCGCGGTCGTGACGGTCTATCAGATCCGCGAGCGCCATCGCAATGAAGAAGTGCGCGAGGTCGTGCCAGCGGAGTACGAGGGCGTGTTGGTGACCGATCGGGGCCGCAGCTACGATGCCCACGAGCTGGCGGGGGTACGCCAGCAAAAGTGCCTGGCCCACATTCAACGCTCGCTCAGTGACGTATTGGCGCACCAGCGCGGCAAGGCGCGGGTCTTCGGCAGCCAGCTCAAAGGGTTGTTCCGCCAAGCGCTGGACTTGTGGCATGACTACCACCAGGGCCAGCGGAGCGGGTTTGCGGCCCAAGCCCAGCACCTCCAGGCTGCCCTCACTTATCAGCTGCGTGAGCGCCCGCTGACAGACCCTGATAACCAACGCTTGCTCACCGAATTGGGCTGGCATCACGATCGGGGCAATCTGCTGCGCTTTCTGGACGACCCCGGCATTGAGCCCACCAACAACCGGGCAGAGAGGGCGCTGCGGCCGGCGGTGATTGCCCGCAAGGTGTCGCAGTGCTCCAAGAACGCGCGGGGGGCGCGGACGTTTGCGGCGTTCACCAGTGTAGTGCGCACGTTGGCCAAGACTGGCGCCGATTCCGTAGTCGAAGGATTGTTGCATGTTTTCCATTCTGCGCAAATGCCTGATGCTTCCACTGAAGCTTGTCACCAGAGCCGCTAATCAATTACTACTAACACAAAGTCAGGGATTGGTGGAAAAACACTGATAGAGTGCCGCTATCGTTCCCTGACTTGTTAAAATAGGAGACTTCCCAATGATTCGTGGTCTAAACAAGTGGCTCTGTT
>JACQEL010000461.1 GCA_016200595.1 Deltaproteobacteria bacterium | reverse complement strand
GAGAGTTCTCCTTGCGACAATCTCTCACGCATTCTAGAAGTGTTACCTATGTCCATGAACAGGTGTTACCTATGTTCCCGGTCTATACAACCTTCCCCCACAAGGGGGGAAGGGACCCAAGTGCTTGGCGCAGGGGTGAATTTGCTTAAGTTGTGACCAATGGCAGTGCACCGCCTCCTCCGAGGGGTGAAGGAACCTATCACTGTACGGCAAGCAAGGACATGGGTAAGTGAGACCTGCTCTCGTTTTCTCACAGCTTAACAATATGGTGGCGCGGAGGCTCCTCATCACGCTGGCAGTGTGGCTCACAGCGATGAGTTTCCCCTTGAGCCAGCCGCTGGCTGCTGATGATGCTTCGGCGAGTGCCGGCCAGGAAGGATCTTCTGGTGACGTTGGCACCTCAGGCAGCGACTCCGGCCAACCCGGGTTAAGGGCTCCCCGCAAGGCTTCTTTAGGCATTAGTTCCAATCCGGGCGAAGTGAACATCGTGACTGGAACCGGATGGTTGGGCCAACTCCTCGGTCTCGGCAAGGATTCGGGCGTACACTTGGGCGGCCTGTGGGTTGGTGACGCCAACGTGCTTATGTCCGGGGGCATGAAGACCGGAGAGTGGAGCTTCAACAGTCTCACGCTGCTCGACTTAACCCTGGAGGCGGAAAAGCTGCTGAGACTGAAAGGGGGAACGTTCGGCGTCGAATTCCTGTACTTCAGCGGACAGCCAACCAACCAGGATGCGGGAGTCATCCAAGGGTATAACAGCTTGCCCGGCCAGCCGCCATTGGACCGTGCGGAACTGTACCAGTTATGGTGGCGACAGGAATTCTTCGACGACAAGCTGATTGTGCGGATCGGCAAGTCAGTCCCGACTTATGACTTTAATAACGTCATCCGCCCGGACCCGGTCCAGGAAGAGAGCTTTTCCATTCCGGCGGTGAGCGGGTTGATTTACAAATCCATCTTCGTGAATCCGACGATCCGGGGGAAGCTCCCGGGGTATTACAACTCGGCAACGGGCATCACGACTACGCTGGCCCCGACTAAAAATCTCTACCTTTCCTATGGCCTCTATGACGGCAACCTCGCCCATGGTGAACAGCCCGGACTCCACGGACTGCAATTCAAATTCAATGGCTACTACTTCCATATCGGGGAGGCGGGCTACGCCTGGCGCCTGGGGCCGCAGCAAAAGCCAGGCATTTTTGCTCTTGGCTTGTGGCACCAGAGCGGCAAGCTCATTGCCGCCGATGGTGACGTAGAGCACGGCGCCGAGGGGTTTTATCTGTTCGGCTCGCAGCGGTTGTGGTCCCGCCACCCTGGCCAGGATAACAGTGGCGTGAGCGGGTTTTATCAGTTCGGTGCCAATACCTCGAATACGATGATCGTACGGCAGTACTTTGGCGCCGGTCTAACCGGGTTCGGCCTAGTGCCTGGGCGGCCAAGAGATTCCCTGGGCCTCGGCTTTGCCTGGTCCTGGCTCAATCGAGACCACCATGCCGGAGAATTTTTCTTTCCCGGGGTTCCCTCTCACACAACTCAGATGAGAAACGACGAATTCATGCTAGCCTTTTATTATCAAATGGAGTTGCTCCCCGGGGCCTACTTCCAGCCCGCCCTTAGCTACATTCCTAACCCGGGACAGCGCTCGGATATCCCCGACGCTGTGGCGTTCACGCTAAAACTCATTCTTCTTTTCTAGTAGGGGCGAAGCATTTGCCAATCGTGTAGATCCAGGTCAGGCGGCATCATCGCAAATGCTTCGCCCCTACAGGACTGTGCCAATCTCGTGCAGTCTGATTTAGTTCGCAATCTCTTTCGGCACCGGTTTCACTCTCACCTTCAACACCCTCTTGCCGTTGCCTGGAATCACATCGTCCTCCTTCTCCAACACTTGCACGCGGATATACTCCTTGCCCAAAGTGGTCGGGGTCCAGTCCAGCCAGAGATAGCTACCTTCAACCTCATCCACCCCATCAATGAGCTTGTCCGCAATCAACTCGCCAAGTTGCTTCTGATCATCGCTGGCAAAGACCAGCACGTGATACTGCTGCAGATCGCTCACATCCGTCGCCACATGAACCCGAATGGGCAGGGACTGCCCCACATAGGCATCCACCGCGCCGGTCACGAGCGTGCCGCGCTTGGCATCGATGGCCGCCACGGCATCTTTGCGCAACCGCACATCGGCATGTGGTGGATTTAACTCGGCTTGGAGCAGAGCAGCCTTGGCGATGCTAATCTCACCATATCCTTCGTTGTTCTGTCCGGGATTGCAGAGAATTTTGGGCGGCCTCCCCACCGGGTTCGTACACCGATCACCACCAGCACTGTCATCCTCGTAGGTCTCATCAATCGTGTTGTCGGGGTCGAGGACAACGTAAATATGGTACTGCGCAAATCCCCCGGCGGAGACCGGGCCAAAGCCAGTCGTATCCCAGGTGATCGCCACCGGCTGCATGGCTAACGGAGCGAGGCTCACGAAGGTCTCCCCAATCGTACAGCGCCGGTTACTCAACACGGCCCCAGCCGGACACGTCGTAAAGGGAATCTCCGTCGCGGTTGCCCCATTAAAGCCAATGACTTGGAAGCGCACTTTCACATTGTTGGCCGCCTGCGCGGTGCTGTAGTTATAGACGCGCGTTTCGATGCGTACCTTCTGCCCGGCTCCAGGCGCGCCAGCGAGATAGTCATAGTCATTGGTGACCGGGTTAAGCGCGGCTTTGCGCAGGAAGAAGCCCCGGATTTTCTTGCGGTTGGTATCGGTGTTAGTAAGCCAGGTCGTCGTGAAAGCCGACAAATCGCGTCTAAAGCGCAGCGGCAGATTGAGCGCCGGGTCAGGTTTCTGACCGTAGGTCCTGGCCCAAAAATCATGCCCCGCCGCATTGCCCAGGATATCTACGGCGTGCACTACTTTGATGGTCCCGTCTTGGGCATAGTAGAAGACCGGCGCAAAATTGTACGCGCGGCTTGGGTCACCAGAGGATTTTTGCAGCGTGATCCCGGTGGAAGTGTTCGTCGTACTGTTGCCCGTCGTCAGGGTGCTCCAACTATTACTGTTATGCACGTTCCAACTGACTGATCCCTCGATGCTGCCTCCTCCCCCAAAAGCAGATTTCACAGTCGCTTTGGCCGAGATTTTCACATCGGCACTTTCCTTCAGGGTATGCGAGGAATTCCGCGTAGATCCCCCACCAGAACTCTTCGAGAAATCCAATCGAATCGTCCCGCTGGTCCCGTCATAGGCTAATAACTGGGGAGGCACCAGCAACTCGGTCTTGACCGTCCCATTAGGTAAGGTAAACGATCCCAGGTCACCGGGGGTGAAGGTCTTGTTCATCAATGCCGGGTACGAGAGAATATTGCCGTTCTCATGTAGGGGTTGATACCAGTCGAAGCTTAAGCCTCCCGCATGAAAAGCGATCTTTGGCCCGGGCAGCACGAGTTCGTAAAAGCCATTGACCTTGTTACCCTGCGCATCGGTCGAGGCGATGCCAAAGCCACGGTACCGCCAGACATCGAAGATTTGCAGCTCCCCCACGACAAAGTCATCGACGTCGGTTCGGTCGGTAAAGGTGAGCGTGCTAGCGGCGTACTGGGAGTTATAATCCTCCTTGTGTCCGTTATAGTCGTACGCCACTTTCCCCGAGACCTCGACGGACGTCTTCAGCGTCGTTTTGGCGAGGCCGACATCGAAGCCGGCTTCGCCGGTTGCCTTAGCCGACGCCTTTGCCGATCCGCCAATATTCCAGTCCGAGGTATCAGTGTTGGTATTGGAGACGGTCGTTCCTGAACTGTCCTTGAGTTCGACATAGAAGTCCGTCATCCGGCTCAGGTTTTCTACCTTGCCGCTCAGATAGGCGGTGTGTTTGGGTGGCTCTTGGAAGATGGCCTGGGTGCGAACGATCTCTGAGGTGGTGAGATGGATCGGAGCGCCGAGATAGACCGAATCCCCATCAGCATCATAGGCTAGTAAAGGAAACCGGCCAAAGTTGGGCAGCAAAGGCTGAAAATATGCTTTATGGGTACCTAAGGGGAGACCGCTCTCAACCTTCAGCACAGCTATTTCATAGAAATTGGTGCCGGCATTGTTGTACGAGAAGCCAATCGCTAGCGACCACAGCGGCTTATTGATGTCACCGTTGCCACTGAAGCCGCCCGCCACCGCCGAGAAATGCGGACTAAATTGGGAGAGGGAGTTGGGTGAAGATCCATCAGGGAGTACTACTAGGTCGTTGGCAAGACTGGGACCGAACAAACGAGAGACTTTCTTCAGGTCGTTTGAAACGGTAAGAGGAGTGATGAGCAGAGTCTCCTTCCCGGGCTGATTGGAACTAGTAACAAGAACAAACTGCCGACGGCCGAAATTGAAGCCCTGAGACGGATCAAACTTGAACAGTCCGGAGACCACTTGCGTGCCCGGAAATAATGAAAGCAACGCATCTTTAGGGAAAATAGGCTGATTGTCCGAGGCAAATTGCTCGCCAAAGGTCAAGCTCAGGGCTCGGTCACTCCCTACCACGACAACGGCAGCGACTAGAGCGTGGCAAGGGGGCGTGGAAGTACACGAAATAGACCTCATGACAACATAGGATACGGCTAAGTCATCCCTGCCGTCGCCATTGAAATCGCCCGCTGCCACGTCCACACTGCCGGCAAACCAGGTGTCAGAGGGAGGTGGCGGCGCCAACGCGGCCGTGCTCACCTGTGCGAGGCTGCGATGCCCGCTGCCATCGTTCTTGTAGCGCAAGGTACTGACCCATAACGACCGCGCATTGTCAAACCCTACGACTGCGATCTCGTTTTGGCCATCCCCATCAAAATCTCCGATAGTGCAGGCTAACAAGGCACTCACCGGCTGCAGCGAGTTTTCCTTGACAGCCGCGACACTGCCGGGGTCGAGGCGATGAGTAGTCTTGGCTGTCGTCGCGGCTAATGGGCGCACCGGACCGGAGGGGGTATATGACGGCGAAGTATAGTCCAGCACCGTCACCTGTATTTCATAAGAGGTATTGGCCCAGCAGACCACCACCTCCTCGTGGTTGTCGCCCACGCTATCGGTGTTCTTGTCGAGATCACCCACGGCGATATCTAACAGCTCAGCATTGAGTCCCGCGAAGCGATCGGCCAACGGGGAGAGAGTAGTAGTCGAGTCAGGATACCCCAGAAAGGCCACGGCTATATTATTGATCCCGGTACGGCGCGCGTACACCACTTGATCCTGTTTCGCCGCCAAGATGCGCCCTGCCCCTGCCACCATATGGGGCGCGTTGGGATCCATAGGGAGATTGGTCGCGCCACCTATGGGCTTCAGGGTTTTGAGATCAGGGCTGGGGTCAAAACTGTTGAACGAAAACTCGGGCGTAGTCCCTGGAGTGTTGGGGTCATGAGTCAGGACCGCTAGCAATTCATGATCGGGAAAGAGGGTGTAGCGGGTCGGTTTGCCCAGCGGATCAGTATCGCCGGGCTCTGGGCCGGCAAGCAGTTGTCCGAAAGCGTCCGCCCCAACCGCCATCAGCACGACCAGCGCCAGTAATCTGAGAGACCATCTTTGCCTGCCGCCCTCGCTGCCCTGCTCGAGATTGTTCTGCATTTCTCCCCCTTCGTAGTGGTGCTTTTCTTCGACAGGAGTACGGCTACCAAAGAAGATTCTTCGACTCACAGAGTCGCCGCCCCTCAGTCGCCAGGGGAAATGGGAGGGAGTGCTACTAAGGTTAGGAACCTTGTGAGTCGCAGAACACCGGCTCAGTGCTATACACGAGAATGAGTTTCGTTGTCAACTTTTGTGAGGGAGGCAATTGATACAGATTTCGTACAAATCTTCCGCGGCTCGATTTAGAGGCGTACTCTCACTCCCCGTGCGGCCAAGAACTCTTTGCACTTATGAATGGTGTATTCACGATAGTGAAAGATCGACGCCGCTAAGGCCGCATCGGCCCCACCGGTGGTGAGTCCCTCATAGATGTGCTGAAGCGTGCCTACCCCACCCGAGGCAATCACCGGGACCGTGACAGCCGCGGCGATCGCGTGGGTTAGTTCGAGATCATACCCCTCCCGAGTCCCATCTCGATCCATACTAGTAAGCAGAATCTCACCAGCACCATAGCTTTCCATACAGCACGCCCACTCTACCGCATCGAGACCGGTCGGCGTGCGTCCCCCATGGATGTATACCTCCCAGCCCTGACCCTTCCCCGGGTGTTGGGTGTTGGGTGCTGGGTGCTGGCGCTTTGCATCGATGGCGACCACGATGCATTGTGCGCCGAAGCGCTCGGCTGCTTCCTTGACGAACTCTGACCGGTTCACTGCAGCCGTGTTGATTGAGACCTTATCCGCGCCGGCATTGAGCAGGTCACGGATGTCCTGCACCTCGCGCACCCCACCGCCGACGGTTAACGGCATGAACACCGTTTCAGCAGTTTTGCGGACGACTTCCAGAATGATTTTACGGCGTTCGTGGGAAGCCGTGATGTCGAGGAAGGTCAACTCGTCCGCGCCCTCTTCATCATAACGCTGGGCAATCTCGACGGGATCACCAGCGTCGCGCAGGTCGACAAAGTTAACCCCTTTGACGACCCGGCCGTCTCTGACATCAAGGCAAGGAATGATGCGTTTATTGAGCATGGTGGGAGTGTCTGAGGTTCGGGGATGGGAGTCAAGAGCCGTGGACCAAGCGAGCAGTGGGTTTCTCTTCTTCCTCCTCCGCCCAGACAATTTTACTGTAATCGAACCGACTCGGTT
>JACQEL010000460.1 GCA_016200595.1 Deltaproteobacteria bacterium | reverse complement strand
GCGCCTGTGCGGCGTTCCAGTACTCGCATACCCAATGGTCCTCAAACTTTCCCGGGGTGAAGTAGGCACCAAAGCCGCAACGTGCACGCGCCGCCATACCCTGCTCGCGTAGGATGACGCAGAGCATCAGGGCAAAATGACGGCAGACGCAGGCCAGGCGCTGGCCAGGCGCGCGCGCGCTCGTCAGGGGCTGTGCGTCGAGCGCGCGAATCTGCGTCAGCATTTCCGTAATCGGACGAATATGCATGTCGCGCCGCTGCTCGTCAGACATTGTGATGCCGTACCCTTCGATGGTCCGCGCTGCGATCGTCTCACAGCCGGAGTCGCGTGAAGCGAGTGCGCAGCAACGCTGAGCACTCACGCGTGGTCCTCCCCCGAACCGTGACAGGAGCCCGATTCCTGAGGCGCTACGTACCGCCCGGTTGGATCGACGAAGCCGCCATGGCCATACCGGTCGTGGTGCCGAACCCAGTCGGACAGGTCGTGGTTGGGGCCAGTCTCATTGCGGCCCTTCGGCGTAATATCGAGGAAGGCATAGGTGCCGAGAAACATGTCGCCGCCGCGCGCGTAGCTGGAGTAGGTATGGAAGATGTCGCCGGTCACATCCTGGTAGAACACGCTACGGCCGGACATCTCTTCGCTCTGCAAGTCCTGCAGGTCGTAATTGTAGAAGACCTTGCCCTTCGCTAGATCATCCTTCGCAAACGAGACGTGATAGTCGTAGTTAAAGTCGCTGCCGTATGACGATACCCACTTAAAGCGCCAGCCCATGCGCTTCTTATAGGCTTCGATCTCAGGGAAAGACGCTTGCGAGACTGCGACATACGTCACGTCATGATGTTCAAGATGTACAAGAGCGCCGTCGATATTGTCGGCCAGGAACGAGCATCCCACGCATCCTTCCTTCCATCCAGGACCAAACATAAAGTGGTAGATAATCAATTGGCTGCGTCTGTCAAAGAGGTCAGCGAGCGTCTCCTGGCCGTGCGGCCCGTCGAACACGTAGTTCTTCTCGACCTTGACCCAGGGCAGCTTGCGGCGCTCAGCGCTCAGGGCATCGCGGGCACGAGTGGCTTCCTTTTCCTTGGCTAGCAGGGCCTTGCGGGCAACCAGCCATTCGTCTCGGGTAACAATTAGATTGTGTTCCATCGTTTACTCTCCTTTCCGTAACATTACTTGTCTCACGCCTTTGCCAGGTATGTGGTGAGACGGTCCAGACAAGTGGTCCACCCGCTCTCATGGTCTTGGTACGTCGTGACCGACTCGAAGACGGCTTGCTGCATGGTGAGCTTCGTCTTCCCAGCGTGTTCGGCGAAGGTTACAGTCACGAGCGTTTCGTGGCCGGGGTTGCCCGCCGCATCCTCCCAAGCATAGGTGATGACGAGCCGTTCCGGCTCCATGATCTCGCGATAGACGCCCTGCAACCAATGGTCGGTGCCCTCGGGCGAGCGCAGGCAGAAGCGGTAGGCACCTCCAAGTCGGAAGTCCATCGTGCAGGTGGGCAACGTGAAGTCCTTCGGACCCCACCAGTGCACCAGGTGCTTGGGCTCGGTCCAGGCCTTGAACACGAGATGCCGAGGGGCATCGAAGATGCGCGTGATGACGAGCACTCGCTCGTCCGATTCCGTGGCGGCGTTATTTCTTGCGGCCATATTTCTTCTCCTTCTTTTGCAGCTCACGCAGATAATCGTCCAAGCGCTCGAAGCTCTGCTCCCAGAATTTCCGGTAGTCCTCGATCCAGTCGGCCGCGTCCTTGAGCGGACCCGCCTCGAGCCGGCAAGGCCGCCACTGTGCCTCGCGCCCGCGCGCGATCAGACCGGCGCGCTCCAGAACTTTGAGATGCTTGGAGATGGCCGGCAGGCTCATGGCGAAGGGCTCGGCTAGTTCCATGACCGAAGCCTCGCCCGTGGCGAGGCGAGCCAGGATCGCGCGCCGGGTGGGATCGGCGAGGGCCGCGAAGGTGGTGTTGAGGCGATCGGGCGACATACGTGACGAACCTTTCGGTTAAATAACCATAAGGTTAAATACAGCGCGGGCTCTGGCCTGTCAAGCACTCTCACGAAGGGCTGGCGTGTCTCCTGCACTTCGACGTCATCGTGCCGGAAAGGTTGGTCAACCCATCGGCAATTTGCTCTAAATCAGACCACAGAAGATTCATACACTTCCTCACGAGCTGTCAAGCCGTTCCCGTTCGCTCTGAGCGTAGCCGCGTGAGCGGCGGAGTCGAAGAGTGCGCCGGTTGCGGGTTTGCTGGCCTTCGACTTCGCTCCGCGTAGCCTGTCCTGAGCCTGTCGAAGGGCTCAGGCCGAACGGGAGGAACTACTCTCAAGAAGTGTGACACTGTGCCAATGTCCTGTGGTTCGATTTAGGCACGCCTGCTCCTACTTTCTTGGTCAGGAAATGTTGACGTAGTGGGGATTGAAGAGGAAGGTAGGGGGAAGCATTCTTCTTCTAAGGAGAAAACGCATGAGCACATTCGTGTTGATTCACGGCGGTTGTCATGGAGCCTGGTGTTGGTACAAAGTCGTGCCCTTGCTGGAAAAGCACGGCCACACCGTCATCGCACCCGACTTGCCGAGTCATGGTCGCGACAAGACGCCGGTGTCGGCCGTGACCCTACAGGCGTATGTGGAGGCGGTCTGCCACATCCTCGATGCCCAGCGGGAACCGGTGGTGTTGGTGGGCCACAGCATGGGCGGCGGGATTATCACGCAAACCGCAGAATATCGACCGGACAAGATCAAGACCCTGGTCTACTTAACCGCGCTATTGCCAGCTAATGGGGAGTCGATGGGAGACGTCTTGCGGCGCAACACCGCTTCCGTCTTACCCTCGAACATCGTACCGGCCGCAGACCCCGGCGCCATGATGGTGCGCGAGGAGGTCCTCACTGAGGCTTTCTACGGCGATTGTTCGGCGGAGGATGTAGCGTTAGCCAAGCTCTCACTGGTGCCACAGGCGACGGCTCCCTTGCGGACCCCACTGCAGACCAGCGCCGCCAACTTCGGACGGATTCCCCGGGTGTTCATTGAGTGCCGTCGCGATCAGGCGCACTCACTGTCCTTCCAGCAGAGCGTATACACAGCCTTCCCTGGCCAGCAAGTGATTACCATGGACACCAGCCATTCGCCCTTTTTCTCGGCTCCTGGTGAGCTAGCGGCGCATTTGGCGGCGCTTTAGTGCCGTAGCTCGGATTCCGTTGCACTCCATCCGGGCTACACTACTGCTGGAGAGAGGTATGGCAAAAATGCGTATCAAAGGAATCGACCCCGAAACCGCTCTCAGAGGAGACTCGTATGGCAGCAATCGACATTATTAAACGACGGCTCAAGGAAGACCGCGTGTCCGATGTCCCTGAAGAGATCGGAGAAAAAAAGAAACGGCCGCGAGAGGTCGCCTTCATGGATATGAACCTCTGCTTCCCCTGCGGCAAATGTCCGGAGTTTTGCCCAGTGCAATGCATCGAGTATCTGGCTCCGAACACGCTGCCCGGACGTGGAGTGCAGCCAGTACAAGATCGTTTCCAGGAGTGCATTGGCTGTTATATCTGTGTAGAGGTGTGTTCGCTGCTCACCGACTACGATCCGATCCGTATGTATGAGTGAGAGCTGGTGGAACAACTGCTCGGGGTCACCATCACTGACCTTAAACCTGACGACTACCTCCCAGCGCAGCCGTACGAAGAA
>JACQEL010000459.1 GCA_016200595.1 Deltaproteobacteria bacterium | reverse complement strand
GCTCCCTCACGCGCGAACATCCGCGCTTCAGCCTCTCCCTGTCCGCGTGCCGCGCCGGTGATCAGCGCCACTTCACCGTCGAGCCGTCCTGCCATAGTGATTCCTCCTTAGCCTTACAGCACTTTTCGTTTGGATGAGTAGATTCGTGGGGCCTTGATTAATCAAGGCCCCACCGGGAGAGGGAACCCAAGAACGACCTCTTCATACAAATTCAACCCATTATAATCAGACAGAAAGACATCGTTTCTGAATCTCTGTCTCTGTCTCAAATCTCTATCTCTATCTAGCCGTATACCCACCATCGACAATCAGCATACTGCCAGTGACATAATCCGCATCCGCCGATGCGAGGAATACGGCTGGACCGACGATCTCCTCCGGCGTGCCCCAGCGTCGTAGCGGCGTGGCCTCTTCGACGGTCGTGCGGATTGCGGCATCTGTGTAATAGGGCCGGCACATCGCCGTGGTGAGAAAGTTAGGGCAAATCGCGTTCACGTTGATGCGGTGCGGACCGTAATCAATCGCCAATTGCCGGGTGAGATTAGCCGCAGCTCCTTTAGAAGCGCAGTAGGCAGGCTCGTTGGCCAACCCGATAATACCAGCGATGGAAACGATGTTGATAATCTTCCCGCCGTCCCCCTGTCGTAAGAACTGCCGGATCGACTGCTGACAGCCGTTCCACACGCCTTTGGCATTCACGTTCATGGTGAAGTCGTACTCTTCTTCGGTCTTCTCGTGGATAGGAGCCAGCCGCGTGAAGACGCCGGCGTTATTCACCATGATGTCCAGTCTGCCATACTGCTCCACCGCGCTCGTGACCAGATTCGCCATGTCTTGGCCGCGAGTGACGTCCGCCCGGACAAAGAGGGCATCTCCACCGTTCCCTCTGATTACCTCATCGGTATCCTTCTGACGATCTTCTTCATAACCCTCGGGTCGGGCGTCTTTGCGAATGTCCGCACAAACGACCCGGGCCCCCTCTCGAGCAAAACCAAGGGCGATTGCTCGGCCAATGCCGGAGCTCGCTCCGGTCACGATGGCTACTTTATGATCAAGCCGACCCATGTTCTTCTCTCCTGCTCAATAAATGGTAGGGTGCGCTACGCGCACCGACTAATCGGTGCATAAATGCACCCTACGATTCTAAGGTGGGGGGCATTGCCCACCCTACTCAGGACTCAGCACTCAGGACTCAGCACTTCTTAGAAGATTGCCAGCGGATTGACCGGCGACGCGGTGCCCCGCACGAGCACGAGCGGAGCCACAACTGACAAGAACGTCCAGCGTGAGCGCGTGGCGCAAGCGTCGGCCACTGCATCCAGAGCACAGTTGTCGAGTAGATGGATACCCATAGCCACGATTGTCACCGCATGGATCGGCAACATCATCTTCTCATAGCCACTGGGTAACACATCGCTGGCCCCATCTGAGCCGAGTGCCGCCACCTTACGGGCATGCAGCCAGGGTAGGCAGACAGCACCAAGACCGGCCATACCGTCTTTGAAGGCATCCCATTGACCTTTGGCCTTCTGCCGCGCATGCCTGCCGGTACGGACGAATAACACATCGCCTTCTTCCACCTGGAAGCCACCGGCTTTTTCTGCGGCTTCCAGATCGGCTGGTGAGATTGCCTCACCAGGTTCTAACCACTCACGTCCTTTCAGTTTAGGAATGTCGATCAGGACACCACGTGAGATGATTCCATCTTTCAGCGCATCAATCGCGCCGTTGCGTGCGCCTTGGGCGGTCACATCACTGGAGGGGTAGCCGTTGTACATCTTGCCTTGGTTGAACACATGGCAGAGCGCATCAAGGTGGGTATTGGCCAAACCGTGCGGGGCGATAGCGAAGTAATCGGCACTATACGGTACCGGCACCATACTCGCCTCACCAGGCGCGCCGGTCTGGACCATCAAATGCATCACCGGCGTGGGATTGTCCGGCCCCGGTTGCGTGGCGAGCGGCAAAGACATCGACACCGAAGCTCCCTCGCGAACGAGAGCCGCGGCCTGTGCCCGTTTTGCCAAGGTGATGTAGTTGAGTGCGCCGAATTGATCCTTCGACCCCCATTTACCCCAGTTACTCAACGTGGTGAAAAACTCTCTGACCTGCGCCTCGGTGAGATCACTGTTGACTGGCATAAAATCCCTCCTTTTCTTTTAGCTATTAGCTTTCAGCCAGAACAGGACATACAAGAAACAGTCTATCCTTGGCAAGTCGGAGGAAAAGAGGAGCAGTCGGATGAAATTTCAATGAAGCGTCATCCCTGCTGCACCTACCGCGGATTACGCTTCACGATCCACTACGATTCTACGATTCACCAGCCCTATGTTGACGAAGGGACTGCTCTATCAGTCAATACGGGTTGACATAGGTTTGGCCCGGTTCGTACCCCAAATATTTATGTTCTGGCCGAACCGGAACGTCTCGTTTGTACTCGTCATACTCCTCCCTCTCGATCTGGTAGCTTTCGTATGAGGGGACCACCTTATCCATCCCATGGTTATACCTATCCTGCGGATTGCTCAGGTCTCCTGCAAATTTCAACGGATCGTAGCAAGCAAGATGCCCGATTACTCCTTGGCACTTCGCCACTTCGCTCAGGTACGTGAGGGTTTCCGTAGACTGGTGGCGGTATAAAGGATCAACAACATCAAACTGCTCGTGATGAAGGGTTTGTTCATCCCATTTTTTGGCCTCCTCACCCTTCAATATTTCTCCCCGTAATCCAGATCGATACAGGGACTGAAGCTTTGGTAAAACATCATCGAATATAGCCTTATTGCCCGCCTTGGCAAAATCAACAACAGGGCCTTCAACTAACCACTTGCTATCCTCGATGTCCTCAATCGCCGCCATTTGTCCAGCAACAACCGACGCCGCGCCTACCCATTTAACGTCGTGTCCTTGTACTTCCACGACCGTATCCTGATACCACGCGTAGAAGCGGTAACGTTCATTGACTGTCTTCAGCAGCGATGCCGTGTCTTTACTTGACAGCACGTATTGAAATAGCCCCTCATAGCCATTGTAAATTTGTGGCGTACTGCGGTGTTCTCGAGGGCTCTGGTCTGACACCACCGGCTCTGCTTTGGGTCTGGCACCTTCGATTGTTGCCGTTTGCGATCCATCCCCTTTAGGTATTGGTAGAGCTGTGGATCGGTTCGCATCATGACCTCTTGGTCGAAGGGCGCGGACGGGGTGTTCTCCGTACCTGTCAGGTCGACGTGGCCGATGGGATTATTCACCACGTACACATAGAGGTTCAGTCCATCCTCGATTCCTATGGGATCCACCGCTACCCACCTGCCCAACCAAGCCGCGTAATATCGCACCTCGTGATACGAAAATCCTGTCTCCTCATCCCTTTCCTTGCCTGTATACCGGTACCGTTTGAGGCTCACCTCTGCCGCGCTGCGCCCCGCCTGATAAGACGTGCTGCCGTACGGGTAGTATTCTTCGTATGAGATCAAAGCCCCGACTGCATCCAGTTCGAGACTCGCCGAGCCCAGGTGGTTATCAAACTGATAGCGCGAAAGCACGCTTGGCAATAGATTCGGTGCTGCACTCATATCAATCGTTTTGGTCTCCACCAGGGCGATGCGCTGCTTGTCGTCCATGATATGCAGTGTCTCGCGCACGAGCGGATTTGCTCCGTTCTTGCGGTAGACCTCGAAGCCGCCAAGGTAGATGCGCTCGTCCTTGACCTGACCCGTGCTTAACTCGGTCACCTTACGCACACGCTGACCGGCGGAATCATAGACGTAGTAGGTTCGCTCGCCCTGGTGTTGCACGCCGTCCGTATCGTCGGCATTCACTGCCTGCCGCTGGGTCATCTGCAGTTGGTCCTTGAAATCCCACTGCATGACTGGCAATTGCGGCATGTGCAACATGTTGCCGTGGGCATCGTAGCCGTACTGCTCTGTGATCGCGTTGTTGTTGCCAACCGTGGTGCTGCTCAAACGGTTACTGTGTTTGCCTGGTTCGATCAGGCTGACCTCGTTGTAGGCATAGCCGCGCGTCCAGCCGGGGTTTGCTGGGTCAATGCTGCGATGCTGCATCTCCAGGAAGTTGCCCACCACGTCGTAGACGTAGCGCTCCAGGTACGTACCCATGGCATTGCCGTCGTTGGCGGACCAGTCAATACCGATGCGCGGAGCGTCGTTGTAAGAATGGGGAATCGGCGCGCTGCTCACCTGCCCCAGGTGCTCGCGCCCGATGGCTTCGATCAGCCGATAGATCGCGTCGTAGGTATAAGCACAAACCGGCTCGATCTGCTGGTTGTTGAAGAAGAGCGTCTTCAACGCAGCGTCCGCGATGTGTGTGATGTTGACCGCCGGGTCATAGGTGTAACAGAGGTCCTGCAACAGCGTCGAGTTCTGGAAAAGCTGCGAGGCGGTTGCGTCGGGAACAGCCGAACGTGTGGTTCGCAGCCGAATGAGCCGGAATGTGAGCGGGTCGTAGTCGTACGTGGTTTGCGCGCCGTTGCCGTAGGCGATCAGTTCCCGCTGGCCCTTGGCGTTGTAGTCAATATTGGTGACTGCATGCAGGTTTGCGGTCGTGGTATCGAGCCAACCCGCAGGCTCGGCATTCTGGTTGAGCCAGGCGTGCACCTGCTCGATCAGGTTGGCTTCGTTGTAGCTCAGCTCAATGACGTTGACTTTGGCATCCGCTTGGTCGCTGTGCGGGGCAATCAACTGGGTCGGGCGGTTCAAGGCGTCGTAGCGGGTGCGGCCAGTGTAGGTTTCAGCTTCGAGCGACACTGCGGCAGACCAATCGAGCGTGGTCTTGTACTCTTGCGCAAGCTGACGCTGACTGCGCAGCGGGTTGCCTTTGAAGTCGTACTCGTCGCTAGTAACGATGCCGGCCTGTTCGAGGAGCTGAACCACCTTGCCGCGCAGGTTGTTGACCTCGGGGTTCGGGCGGGTTTCGCCGTAGACGCTGCGCCCCACCAGCAGCTCTGCGCCTGCGCCTTCACGCAGGAAAGAATCAGTCGGCCGTCGTAGCGGGTCATAGGCGGTGCGGAACTGGTGATCTTGGCTGTCCCAAGTGTAAAGCGGCTTGCCCGCCACGTCGTTCAGCATCCAGCGCTCGCCCGCCTCCATACTGGCCTGATGAATCCTGTTGCTCAGCATGTCGTAGTCGTAGCGCATAACGATGCGGTCTTTGGCGTCAATTACCTCGCGCTGGTTACCTTCGCTGTCGAGAATGCTCCGCGTGCGCTGGAACTCTTCGCTGGGCAAATCGGCTGGAGGTGTGTCACTATACTTGAATTTGTTATGGGCGACGGTGAGGAAAGTACGGCCGAGGGAGTCGGCGTGGACGACGGTTGGCGTCGCGGCATGCACGACCGCTTTGCCGGCGGCAGCTTGTTCTGCAGCGCCGAGCGCGCCCCCCTGCCGTTGAGCATACCATGTCGGCAAGTAGTCTGCGTTGGGCAGGCGGCTAAAGAAGTCGCCCACGTCGGCATCAGTCTTGGGATCAGCCACCAACACGGTATCGTTGACGTCCCAAGTCTCTTGCCGCCACGGGTCGAAGACCACCTTCCCCCAGGTGTGGTTGGAATGGCAGGTCGCGACCACGCGTTCGACCGGGTCATAGAAGAGCACCGGACTGACGCCGATGCGCACGTCGAACTCAAAGCGGTGGGTGTCGGTAAAGAACGGCTCATACTGCCGGACAGGCTTGCCTTTGTTGTTGAACACCGTCCAGCCGCTCCCCACCCAGCGCGGGCTGACGTCGTTCGCCGTCATCACTGGCTGACCATCCGCGCCCACGATGATCTCGTCGTTGGCATCGCGCTGGGGTACCGGTCCGGGCTCGGCTTGCATCTTCTTCTGGATTTCGCGGCCAAAACCATCTGAGTAGGCGAAACTGTGCTGAATCTTCGTCTGTTGGTTGGAGATCAAGTCGGCGTCATGGGTCTCACGTAGCAGGGTGTAGACAACGGCAGGTTGGGGATTGGGTTGATCCTGAGTACGCTGATAGGCAAAGAGGTCGTACACCAGCCGTGTAGTGGCACGCCCGAGGATGGCGTGCGGGTCGGCCAGCGGGTTGGCCACGTGGTCGAGGATCGCGGCTTCGGTCAGGTCAGCCTCGAAGTCAGCCAGCGAATCACCCAAGGTCTCTTCGGGTTTGCCCATCACTGCCGTGCCCACCACCATGCCGAGAGCGTCGAAGGCCGCAACAGAGCGGTTCCGGTTGACATCCATCAGCAGGCGGGGTTGGAGCACCCGGTAATCGCTGCCGGGCCTGGTGGGATCGAGGGCCCCGTTGGGCAAACGCTCGCCTGCGGTCACGCGGTTGCCCAATGCGTCACGGGTTTCGACCGTCAGCAGGTCGTAGGTGTCATAGGTGACGAAGCTCTCCGTGCTGACTGCGTCGGTGTGGAACGGATCGCGGTACCGATGTAACAGGAAGAAGTGCTGACGCGCATAGGTCAGTTCCTGCGTAGTCGTGTCGTCGGGGTTAGGAGAGAAAAAGGTCCGACCCGAGGGAATCCACCAGTGGCCATCGCCATCCAGGTCCACGTATCCACCGCCATCAGCATCTTGACCGCCAAGCACGTTGGCCGGGATAGGCAGCAACGCTTGACTGTTGCGCTGGAAGACCTGCGCCAGTAGTCCTGGGGTGAAGGCGAGTCTATAGCTTTCGCCGGGTAGGGCTCGTGATTCTAGCTCCTCTACGTCGAGAAGCGCCGTGAGGTCATCCTTACGGTAGAGCGAGCGCACTTGCTCAATCAGGCGGCGCTGTCTGCCGTTGGAGGGCTTCTCCTCATAATTGATCTCGCTGTCAAAGAGGTGAACCTGCTTCTGTCCATCAGGATCATTGGGATCGGGCTGCACGAGGTCCGAAGCCTGGAACCGACCGGCTGAGCTGGTCGGTGAGTAGCCGGTTAGCTCATAGGTGCGAGTTGCGGCCGGGAGCGGCGTGCGGTAGTCGTCGGCCATATCGATGGCGTTTGTTACGCCGTTCTCGGTGTAGCTGATGAGAGTTGTGGTCTGCTTGGCCTGGTCCTGCGGATCGAGTTGATTCAGGTCAGGGTTCGGTATCTCCATTACCTCCCCTTGTTCATCTACGCAAAGAATCGTCTCGCGGCGGCCGTAGCCGATGGCGGCGGACTTCAGGACGTTGCCGAACTCATCCACCTCCAGCGTCAGCGCGTGGCCGACGCGCGGGTCGGCTGGGTCGCGCTCGTAGTGGTAGGTAATCGCCTCGCGGGCTTGGGTGAAGAAGACAGCATGGCGGTTCGTACCTTGTCGCTGTAGCACGCGGATAGTGAAGTTCTGCTCAGTGACCGTGTAGGGATGCTGTTCCTTCACTGTGCCGTCCAGGGCGTAGACCTCTTGGCGCAGCATCGCACCCTTCAAGGCACGGCAGGCTTCACGCTCTTCCTCGACAGTCAACCCGGCAGGAAGCACCGTGTCATCCAGCAGGAGCTGCCTGGCCTGCGCATCGGTCAGCCCCGGCTCACGGTAGTACTCGCCTTTATCATTGGCATCGAGCAAGCCGGCGAAGAAATCGGAGACGTGGTCGCGGCCGAGATAGACGCCGGTATGGAACCAAGTGTAGGTGAGCACCGGTGGCACGTGTGAGGCAACAGCGAGATTGGCGATCTCCGACAAGGTGCCGCCCTCGGCGAGCGCCACGAACTCTTCTGTATCCCATTGCTCCACCATGCCAAAGCCACGGAACTCGCGCTCGACGCCGTCGAAGTAGCCATGGTGGTAGGCGTAACGGGTGACGAAGCGGTTTTTGCTGACCCGGTCGTAGGTCTCGACGCGCTCGACGACGTGCACAGGGAACGGCAGCCGGGTAACCCAGGGTTTGCCGGCCCGCTTGTCGTTCAGGTAAAACTTGGTCGATGGCGCGTAATGTATCTTTGTCTCAGCTCCGAGGTTATTCTTCACCCCGACTAACAAGTGTGGCTTTTCCTCCATCAGTGCAAGGTAACGCAGCGGCCGGCGAGCAAGGGCTGGCAGCGGTGACGACCAGACCAGGCAGCCGGTGCCGTTGCCGAGCAGGTCGAGGGCCTGCACCGAGGAGATCTTGTCGCTAGGTGGGAATTGCGGCAGAGCGACCGCATCACTCCAGCCGTTGCCGCTCTGGTTGAAGTAGATTTGCACGCCGTCACGCCGCAGATAGAGCAGATCCATGGTGCCCGAGCCGTCAGTATCGACGAGCCGGACGCGCTCCTGATCGAACTGATCCGGTGAGTCGAACCAGGGCGCATTGTCCATCGTTACCTTGGCGCCAAAACGACCGTAGCCCAGGTTAGGCCAGTAGCAAACTTCCCCGTTACGAATGCGCACGGGGGCACTCAATCCATCACCCGACAAATCAGCCAGGTAGATGGACTGTTGGCCATCGGCGAAAACCAGACGCGGGCCTTTCTCTTCATCCCAGGGCAGGCTGACACGGACTGCGGGCCCGAAACCCTCTTCTGCTAACGACGGGTACCAGGTCAGCACCTCACCCTCGGTGATCAGGATGTCAGCGTGGCCGTCGCCGGTCAGGTCGACGAACCTCAGGTCGGGGTCGCCGATGTTCAGCTCAGGCCAAGAGACGAAGGGCTGGAAAGGCACCCAACGAGCGTCCTCGGTACGCTCGTAATAGCCACGCACAGGACCTTCCATCTGCACCAGATCGACCTGACCGTCACCGGCCAGGTCGAGGAATTGTGCGCCACCGGCTAACCCTCCGGCTGGTTTGCTGGCGACAAGTTCGCTCGCACCAAAGCGAGCGATCGTGCGCTCGTGTCCGTCTTCGCGTACCTGATTGTTAGCGCTAAGATTGCGCTTGTAGTACCAACTGTCTGCCTGCTCGGTGAGAATTCCAGAAGTGCCTTCGCCATCCAGGTCCATCCACTGATAGCTGGCGCCGTCTAGACCGACGGGCAGGTTTGCCACGCTCTCGGCATCAAGCTCCCGGATTGGCTGCTGAGCGAGTTGTGCGGAACTGGGAACCGAGCTGTACTCGAATTCGAGCGGCGGAAGTGAAGCTTTGAGATACCGATTGGGCTGGGCAGCGGTCGGCTTGCGTACATAGCTCGACTGGGTGGCTCTAGTAATGAAAGACGCCACGGGACTTTCAGCGTAAGAGAACTCGGTGGAGCGCACCAGGCAATCAGCGATGCCTAACTCCTCAGGAAAATGATGGAACATGAGCACGCGACGGCAAAGGCGGTAGGTACGCACCTCGAAGCCGGCGCGGTAGATGGAGACGGGGTCTTGCCGAACGGGCCAATGTGATCCCGCCGGAGGATCGAGCTGGGCTCGGGCGAAGCTGCGCCCCTCGGCATCCGCTGCCTCGTCCACGTAGTGCCCCTCGCCGTAGTCGAACACCACCTCGAACGTCCAGGTATCGCTGGGAAGCTGAGCTGGGTCAGTGGCTTGCCCGGTAGTGGCGTCGCGATTCGGCGCGCGATTGCCGTACTTGATGCGCTTCAGGTAGCGGTTAGCCGTACGCACGCGGTTGCGCTCATTGAACCGTGTGCGGTTGACGTTGTCGTCGTTCTCCTCGGCGTACTCGTAGACGATAGCGTTCCCTTTGTCATCGTAGCTTTCGTAGATGAGCCAATTGAAGATACGCGTCGGATGAGCTGGCACTGGGTCGGCAGGGTCGAAGATGCGCGAGTTGTTGTCCTTCCCATAGAGTGTGGTGACATTGTCGCGCGTGATCGAACGCCAATGGATCTCACCGGTTGCGACGTTGGTCCAACGCTCGATCCGAGCGAACAGCCCCTCGATGCGGGGACGGTAGCGATGGATGGTGTAGCCCGGGGCGGTGGTGTCGTCCTTGAACCTGGTCCCGTCTGGCTGGAGAACCGGAACCAGGTCTTCAGCCCCAGAGAGGATGTACACGTCAGACTCGTCGGCGTCGCGATACTGTGGCAATCCTTTGTCCGTCCTGCGGGAGATGGCAGGGATGGAGAGGGTCCATCCGAAGCCGAAAGGCCCGTTGCCGGAGCCGGAATCATAAGAGAGTGACAGTTGCGGGCCGAAACCTGAACGGCCTGGGCTCGTCACGATAGGAACAGTCATGGAGCCAGTTCCGGTGACCGGATTGGCGGCGAATTTTTCACCGATGCCGCGGATAGCGCCGCCGCCTTTAGGCAGAGAAATGGAAGGCACGGCCGGTTTTTGCCCATCCTGACTTCGACTTGTTGTCTTATCCTGTGAAGCCATGGCTGGTCCCCCTCCGTTGCTACCGACCTTGGCGAGGCGAGCCTGTCGCCGCCCTCTCTGTCCGTCGGACCGGGATAAGGAGGAGTCTCGTGACTCTCCTCCTCCCGTACATACGGGCCACGTATACAGCGGTTCGTCGGGGATTGTCAACTTTACGGCGTGTGGCCTTTTTTCACAATTTGAATAAATTTACACCCTATGATATACGGCAGGCGAAGGGAATTTACAGTAAACGGAATGAAGATCGAGAGAAGGGCTAAGGGAGAAGGAGGAATATTTTCTCGACCCTTGTGATCGAACAGAGTGGGGCAAATACCAGGGCAATTAAGCACTACACTCGTGGCCACCACACCGCGATCATCATCGCCCTTCTCCCTATCTCGACAATCTTGTTGAACAGAATCAGCAAGGTCTGAAACGAATTGAATCAGCAAACTGACTCAAAGCAGACGGCTGAGGCGACCAGCGCGAACCTGATACCATCGATCACCCTGCCTAAAGGTGGGGGAGCCATTCGCGGCATCGGTGAAAAATTCAGCGCCAATCCGGTCACAGGTACGGCGTCGATGACGATTCCCGTTTTCGCCTCGCCGGGTCGCTCCAGCTTCAGTCCCAGTCTTGTTCTTTCCTACGATTCTGGCGCCGGCAATGGCCCCTTCGGCATCGGTTGGAACTTGCCAATCCCGTCCGTGACCCGAAAAACGGACAAGGGCCTGGCACGATATCATGATGCCGACGAATCGGACGTGTTTATTCTGTCTGAGGCCGAAGACCTAGTCCCGAAGCTGCTCCTCGTTAAGGGGGATTGGGTAGCCGATAAGTTCTTTGCCACGTTGAACGGCGTGTCCTATACCGTGCAGCGCTATTGCCCGCGCATCGAGGGACTCTTTGCTCGCCTCGAGCGCTGGTGTGACGATTCTTCCGGCGTCAGCTTCTGGAAGAGTATCTCGAAAGACAACGTCACCAGCCTATACGGGACGACGCACGAGAGCCAAATTGTCGATCCTGATGATCCCACGCACATCTTCAAATGGCTGCTCGAGCGTACCTATGACGACAATGGTAACCTCATCCTCTACGAATACAAAGCCGAGGACGGCGCCAACATTCCGAACGTCCTGCACGAATCGAATCGTCAGGTCGGCAGTAATCGTTATCTCAAGCGCATCAAATATGGCAACGGCGCCGCGTACTATCCTGACTCCCAGTCACTACAGCCAACCCCGCTACCTACGCACTGGTTGTTTCAGTTGGTGTTCGACTATGGCGAGCATGACCTCAACGCACCTCGGCTCGAAGAGGATGTGGTGTGGCCTGTGCGGCAAGACCCGTTTTCGTACTACCGTGCCGGCTTTGAAGTCCGGACGCTGCGCTTGTGCCGCCGTGTCCTGATGTTCCACCAGTTTGCTGAACTAGGACCAACGCCATGTCTGGTCCGTTCTACCGACTTTTCTTATGACGCCGGACCCGCAGCCACGTTTCTTACAGCCGCATGGCAAACCGGCTATAGACGCAACCTTCAGGATCAGTCGTATCGGGTGGTCGATCTGGCGACGCAACAGGTCTTGAGCCCGAAGGCGCTGCCGGCGATCGAATTTTCCTACACAAAAGCGACGGTCGATCAAACCCTGCGTTTGGTCGATGCTGATACACTGGAGAATATTCCCTACGGCGCTGATGACAGCCGATACCAATGGCTTGATCTCGATGGCGAAGGACTGCCGGGAATCCTCACCGAACAAGCGACGGGTTGGTTTTACAAGCGTAATGTGAGCAACCTACTGCGCGACGCCGAAGGGGTTGTCGTTGCCGGGGGAACTGCCGGCTCGGGGAACCAGGGTGGAGTTCGCGCTCATTTCGATCCGGTACAACTGGTAGCCCTCAAACCCTCGCTGTCCGCGCTGTCGAGCGGATGGCAGCAATTTCTGGATCTTGCCGGCGAAGGGCAACAATGTCTGGTCGAATTTGATCGGCCGCTGTCAGGCTTTTATCAACGACAAGAGGACGGCGATTGGCGTCCATTCACCGCCTTCAAAAGCACGCCCGAGATCGATTGGAATACTCCTGACCTCAAATTTATCGATCTCACGGGAGACGGATTTGCGGATCTTCTCATCAGCGAAGACGAAGTCTTCACCTGGTACCCGTCCCTGGGAAAAGCCGGCTTCGGAGACCCCGAGCGAGTGCGCAGACCGTTCGACGAGGACCGGGGCCTGGCGGCCGTCTTCGCCGACGGTACACAATCGATCTTCCTGGCTGACTGCTCCGGCGACGGCCTAACGGACATCGTCCGCATCCGTAACGGTGAGATCTGCTACTGGCCCAATCTGGGGTACGGCCGGTTCGGCGCCAAAGTAGTCATGAGCAATGCCCCGCTCTTCGATACGCCGGAGCAGTTCGACCACCGACGGCTACGGCTGGCCGACATCGACGGCTCGGGCACGACCGACATTATTTATCTTGGTCGTGATGCGGTAAGACTTTATTTTAATCAGTCAGGAAATCGTTGGAGCGAGTCACAGACGCTCACTCAGTTCCCAGTGCCGGACAATCAAGCGGCGGTCAGGACCATTGATCTCCTCGGCAACGGCACCACCTGCCTGGTGTGGTCCTCACCCCTGCCCGGCGAAGCCGGCCGGCAGATCCGTTACGTCGATCTCATGGGGGGGCAAAAACCCCACCTGCTGATTGCAACCAAAAACAACCTGGGAGCGGAAACCCGGGTCCAATACGCGGCTTCCACTAAGTTCTATTTGCAAGACCGCCTGGTGGGTAAACCGTGGATAACCAGGCTGCCTTTCCCCATCCACGTGGTAGAGCAAGTAGAAATCTACGATGTGGTCAGCCAAAACCGATTTACCTCGCGCTACCAGTATCACCACGGGTACTTCGATGGCGTCGAGCGGGAATTTCGCGGCTTCGGCATGGTAGAGCAGCGCGACACCGAAGCGTATGCCGCGCTCGCCGAAACGCCAGCGCTCAACATCGATCAAGCCTCGCACGTGCCGCCGTTACTCACCCGCACCTGGTACCACACCGGTGCTTACTTGCAAGGAACGCGGCTCAGTGTGCAATACAAAGAACAGTACTACCGCGAACCGGGCCAGAATGAGGCGGAGCGCGAGACGATGCTGTTGCCCGACACCATACTTCCGCTGGCACTCACTTTGCCAGACGGCTCAGAGATCCCCTGGAAATCATCGGCCCTGGAAGAGCGCGAGGCTTGTCGTTCGCTCAAAGGCGCCGTGTTGCGCCAAGAGATTTACGCCCTCGACGGCACCCAGCAAGAGCCGCACCCGTACAGCGTTTCGGAGCGCAACTACACGGTCCAATTGCTCCAACCCTGCGGCGCCAACCGGCATGCCGTGTTCCTGAGCCATCCACGCGAAGCCATAGAATACCACTATGAACGTAAGCTTTACGAGGTCAGCAGTCAGCAACTGGCCGACCCGCGCGTCACGCATGAAATGACCTTGGCCGCCGATGCTTACGGTAACATCCTGCAATCGGCGTCGATCGCGTACGGCCGCCGCTACGACGACACCAATCCCTTGCTCACTCAAAGCGACCGGGAGAAACAAAAGCAGACGCACATTGTTGTTACCGAAAACCGCTACACCAATCCCATTCTGGACGCCGGCGCGTACCGCACGCCGCTATTGTACTAGACGCGTAACTACGAATTGATCAAGGTAACGCCACAGGCAAATGAGGCACACACTACCAATCTGTTCCGTCTGCAGGAGATGCTGGATCGGGTCCAGGCGGCCGCTGACGGTCTGCATGACATCCCCTATGAAGACCTGGATGCCACGGCGGCGGTAGCCAACGCCCCGTATCGTCGCTTGATCGAACACACGCGCACTCTCTTCCGCGAAGATGACCTCAGCGCGCCGTTGCCGCTAGGGAAAGTCAAACCGCTGGCGCTGCCCTATGAGAGTTACAAACTGGCGTTTACCCCCGGCTTGCTTGCCGTGTTCGGCGACAAGATTTCGCCCGCAGACGTAACCGCTTTACTCATCAATGAAGGGAAGTATAGGGATCTGGATAGTGACGGCCAGTTGTGGATTCCGTCAGGACAATCCTTCTTCTCGGCCGACCCAGCCAACCCTGATCCAGCCTTCGCACGCAATCATTTTTATCTGCCGCAATGCGTGCAGGACCCATTCGGCAACGTCTCAAGCATCATCCGAGATGGCTATGATTTGTTGCCGGTGCAGACCACTGACCCAGTCGGCAGCACTGTCTTTGCAGAGCATGACTATCGCGTGTTGAAGCCAGTAAGGGTAACTGATCTGAACGGGAATCGCGCCGACGTCGCCTTCGATGTGCTCGGCCTGGTGGCCGCTACCGCCGTTATGGGCAAAACACAGGAACCCGACGGCAAGCCCAAAGGAGACACGCTGCAGGGCTTCGTCCCAGATCTGAGCGCGGCGCAGGTCGCCGCATTCTTTAGCGACCCGCACGGCCAGGCTGCAGCCATACTGGGCCCGGCTACAACGCGCATCGTCTATAACATAGACCGCTTCAAGACCAGCGGACAACCAATCTGCGTCGTGACGCTCGCGCGCGAGACGCACGTACAAGACTTATCACCCGGTCAACTGTCACTAATACAGCTCAACATTTCTTACTCGGACGGCTTTGGACGCGAACTGCAAAAGAAAGTTCAGGCTGAACCGGGGCAGATCGATGACGCAGGCCCCAGCGTCAACCCGCGTTGGGTCGGCAGTGGCTGGGTCATCTTCAACAACAAAGGCAAGCCGGTTAAACAATATGAACCGTTCTTCAGCGCTACCCACGACTTTGAGTTTGCCATACAACGCGGCGTCGGCGTAACCTCATTTTACGATCCTGCTGGCCGCGTCATGGCGACGCTGCATCCTAACCACACGTATGAAAAAGTCCTGTTCGATCCGTGGGCGCAACAGCACTGGGATGTCAACGATACGGTGACACGCGATCCGGCCGCCGACCCTGATATCAGCGCTTATTTCTTGAGGTTAGCCGAAGACGAGTATCACCCGACGTGGTATGCGTTGCGCGCCGAGGCCGCCTATGCCACCCAAGCTGCCCAACGATGGCCAGATGCTACGCTGCGCGGTGCCGAAGCTGGGGCGGCCAACAAAGCTGCAGTTCACGCGAATACACCGGCGACCCAGCACGTAGATACGCTGGGCCGCACCTTTCTCATGCTTGATGACAACGGCGGCCAAGAAGTCTACGCCAACCGGATCGCATACGACATCGAGGGCAATCAGCGTTCGGTCACCGATGCGCTGGGACGCAAGGTCATGAGTTATGACTACGGTATAGCGGGTGGTACGCTACGCCAGTACAGCATGGATGCTGGTGTGCGCTGGCTGTTGTATGATGTAGCAGGGAAATCGATCAGGCTCTGGGATTCCCGTGGCCATACGTTCCGCAGCGAATACGACGCACTTCATCGTCCGGTTCACGCATTCGTACAAGGTGCCGATCCGCAAGATCCGTCCAGGGAAATGCTGCTCGGAAAAACGATCTACGGTGAAGGGCAGGCGAACGACACGGCGTTCAACATGCGCGGCAAGGAATACCTGCGCTATGACGGCGCGGGCATTGTCACCAACCATCAGTACGATTTCAAAGGCAACCTCTTGAGTAGCAGCCGACAGTTACTGCACGACTACAAGAGTCAGGTGGACTGGTCGCAGTCGCCGTTTCTTGAGACAGAGATTTTCTTCATCAGCAAACAATATGACGCGCTCAATCGCACGATTCAAGCGGTCGCCCCACATAGCGACGCCGCCAATGTCAAACTCAATATCATTCAGCCCATATACAATGAAGCCAATCTCCTGGAGAGGTTAGACGTATGGCTGCAGGAGGCAAACGCGCCAGCAACATTACTCGATGCGGTGACAGCTAATCTTCACGCAATCACTAATATCGACTACAACGCCAAGGGACAGCGTACTGCGATGGAGTACGGTAACGGCACCAGCACACGATACGGCTACGATGACCAAACGTTCAGGCTGCTTCGGCTGCAGACGCTGCGCAGTAGCGACAATATCGCTTTGCAAGACTTACACTACAGTTACGATCCCATTGGCAACATGACTCACATCCAGGACGACGCTGACATTCAGAATGTAGTGTATTTCAGAAATCGGCGGGTCGAGCCGAGCGCCGACTACAAATACGACGCGCTCTATCGGCTCATTCAAGCTAGGGGGCGCGAGCACCTGGGTTCCTCTACTCCTACCAGCGCCAACGATGCGCCGCGAACAGGCCTGCTGCAACCTAGCGACGGTACCGCCATGGGACGGTATGAAGAGAGTTACCTGTACGACGCAGTTGGTAATATTCTAGAAACTCGTCATCGCGGTACTGATCCAGCGCATGCAGGCTGGAAGCGTTGTTATCAATATGCAGTTGATAGCAATCGTTTGCTCAGCATCGGATCGCCGAACGATCCCAACACTCCGGATAGCGATTGTCCACTCCACTACGCTGCTCAGCCAGTGTTTGCCGAGCGATACGATTATGACACCCACGGCAACATGAGGAATATGCCGCAGCTCAATCACATGGATTGGGACTGCAAAAATCAGTTGCGGCATGTTGATCTTGGCGGTGGCGGTGACGCGTATTACGTCTACGATGCAGCCGGGCAGAGGATGCGCAAAGTAGTCGAACGCCAGACGGGTGCGCGCCAGCACGAGCGGATTTATCTGGGCGGCTTTGAAGTGTATCGCGAATATGATGGGGCAGGCGTCACGGTTACCCTAGAGCGTGAAACGTTGCATGTCATGGACGGCAAGCAACGCCTTGCCTTCGTGGAAACTCGCACGCAAGGCAAGGAGGATATACCGCTACAGCTCGTCCGGTTTCAACTTGGTAACCATATTGGCTCGGCGTCACTCGAGCTTGACGATCTCGGAGCAGTCATTTCCTACGAGGAATATTACCCCTATGGAAGCAGTTCGTATCAGGCAGGACGCAGCGGGGTCGAGGTCGGCCTTAAACGGTATCGATATACGGGCATGGAGCGAGATGAGGAGACAGGGCTGACTAACCACGGTGCCCGCTATTATGCACCGTGGTTAGGACGGTGGACGGCGGCAGACCCCATCGGCATTAAAGATAGTCTCAATGCATATCGATATGTCAGCAACAATCCGATTACCAAGTTCGACACCAATGGATTGTGGGAAGGCGACATGCATTTTATGGCAGTCTATTGGGCTGGAAGAATGCAAGGAGCTACCCATAAGCAGGCTATGGAAGTAGCAGCGGCGAGTAATTTTCTGGACGATGAGGAGCACAGAGCTCCTAACAAAAAAGCACACCCCTTTGATTCAAAAGCGCAACAAGTTTTCAACAACTCACATGCGTTGCACGTAACGAAATCGGAAAGCCAAATTCTGGTTGGTTCTGCAATATGTCGGGGTAGTTTGAAACTACTTGGTTTCG
>JACQEL010000089.1 GCA_016200595.1 Deltaproteobacteria bacterium | reverse complement strand
TATGCCCATATCCGAGTCCATCACTGACTCCCGCGGCTATGGCAATCACATTTTTCACTGCCCCGCCGACTTCGACACCGATGACATCAGCAGTCGTATATACACGAAATCTGGAAGAGGCAAAGGCGCGTTGGCAAATCGTATATACGTCCGCATGGAAAGCAGCTACCGTCACGGCGGTGGGCAATCCGCGCGCCACTTCCGCGGCAAAGCTGGGTCCGGATAGCACGGCTAACCTTTCTCTCAAGGATTCCCCGAGTACCTCGGTAAGCACGGCACTCATGGTCTGCAGAGTTTCCTCTTCGATTCCCTTACTCACGCTGATAAGCAGCGGTGTGTTTTCCAGATTCAACTTTAAAGCACGCGCCACTTCCCGCATGGAATGCGAGGGAACCGCAAGAACGAGGAGTTCTGCCTCTGCAACCGCTTCAGCGAGTGAGGTCGTGAATGAAAGCGTCTCAGGAAGAGCTATCCCGGGAAGATATAGAGAATTTTCCCTTTGCTGCCGTAATTGTTCGCACAGAGCAGGTCTGCGCACCCAGAGGCGGACATGATGTCCACCTGTTTCCAGTAACGCTGCCAGCGCAGTGCCCCATCCGCCTGCGCCGATAACCGCAATCCGCATGATGTGATCTACCGCGGTTCTGAAGGTTCCGTCTGCCAGCCTATCATACTGAGCTGGCGGCTCGCGCTCGGCCCTTCGCGCCGATACGAGGCGAAACGAGAGGAATCACAAAAAGTACACGGACCGACCAGTTGCATCCGTTCGCGTGGCACACCGGCCTGCTCACACTGAGCAAGGTTGATCTCACGCAGATCAAGAAGCCCTTTCTCGCCGTGCGGTCGCCAGGCTGTCAGGCTGCTTGGGTGCCAGCGCTGCACCAGAGACTCGCCGATCTCAATCCCAACTTCGTAGCAGCACCCGCCTATCGCTGGGCCCAGCGCGACCCACAGACTGGTAGGATCAATGTTCCCAGCGGCAGTAAACATCTCTATCGCTCGGGCGCTGATTCCTTTTAATGTGCCGCGCCAGCCCGCATGCAGGGCAGCAACAATGCCCTGTTGGGGCGCGACCATCAGCACGGGAACGCACTCAGCGCTGGCAATACCAAGCAGCAGACCAGCCTCGGCAGTGATCATGCCATCCGCTTCTGGCCGCTTCTCCCAGGCCTTACAATGCTGGTTTACCATGATAATTTCGTCACCGTGTACCTGCTTGACCGTGCAGACGGTGAGGTCTCCTCCCTGGGCCTGGGAAAATTCTGCGGCATTCTTTGGTACCCGACCAGAGAAACCATGCACTAATCCGGGAAACCGGTCCCAGCCTTCCGCTCGCAACCAAAGCGGGGTGAGAGTAGAGAGTGGAAAGGGCAAAGAGAAGGTCATTGTCTCAGATCACACTGTACCAAGGTCTGCCGCGGTTTCTTGGGAGTACTCCGGTTTAGCCACCTCTACCGCCTCGCGCTGTCTTTCCAGCAGTGCCACGGTCTCTACCTGGTCAGTTTGCGGAAACATATCAAAGGGTTGCACTCGCAGGAGCGTGTAGCCCGCCTGGGTCAGACGGTCGAGGTCTCTGGCTAGAGTTATAGGATCGCAGGATACATAGACTATTCTAGGCACTGCGGCTGCCACCAAGGCAGCGAACGTTTCTGGACTCAGACCCTTGCGCGGTGGATTGGCGACGACGATATCGATCCGCGCCAGGTTGGTCGCGGTCTCTCTCAACTTTTCTGCGGCGTCGCCGGCAAAGAAGCGGCAGTTGTGGTAGCCGTTACGGCGAGCATTTTCCTTGGCGACGTTGATCGCGCCGACATTATCATCAATGCCGATCACCAGCTTCGCTCTCGACGCCAGGTAGAGCGAAATCGGTCCAATACCACAGTATAAATCTACTGCGATTTCCTCACCGTTCAGTCCAGCCCAGCCCAGCGCGGTTTCATAAAGCTTGCGTGCCACAGGCGGGTTCGATTGGGAAAACGCGTTCACTGGAATACAAATGCGAAAAGGACCGACCCGTTCAAGCAGAGTATCGCGCCCGCGTAGGGGATAGAATCGCTCTCCCCAAATAACGTTGCCTGGCTTGTCATGGATGTTCTGGATAATGCCACTGAGAAAAGGGAAGCGCCGTTCAAGCTCACGCGTGAGGTCGCGCACCTGGGGAAAGTGCATATGTCGAGTCACCAGCGTGAGCATCGCCTGATGTTGCCAGGAACTGTAGCGTATATCGATGTAACGGAGTTGCCCGGTATCGTGCTCCTCGTCGTAGGGAATGATATCGAATCGTTCGATCGCTTGTTTGAGAAATTGCACGATGCGATTGACCGGCTCGGGATGGACTGGACAGGCAGAGATATCCACTACTTGGTGGGTATCTGGGACGTACAAACCGATCCGCACCTGACCATTTACCCGCTGAACCGCCAGCTTCACCCGAGTGCGGTAGGCAAATTGTGAGGGCGAGGGCACTGGGAGAGGCACAGAAAGAGGGCTCAGGGTAGGATACGCAGCCAACGCGCTCACTACCATCTCGCGTTTTTTTTCTAACTGCTGCCGGTAAGGGAACTTTATAAAAGGGCAGCCATGACAGGCCGGATAATGTGGACACCGAGCCTGGTATTCTTCTCGGTATTCACGAGTTTCTCGAGGCGCGGGACCAGGTCTTGCTGCTCTGGGGTTTTGATCCTGCCGTTTGTGTGGTGGTCGAAAGGAGTGTTGAAAAGACACTTAGGCACACTACCGTGATAGGAAGGAAGAAAACAGTAGGGTGAGCCGTAATCGCTGTGCTCGCTAGGGTTCGTGCTGCTTACCCCCTATGAGTTTTTGCCTCTTATAAGACGGAGGCGAGTTTGTCTGGCACAGTGGCGGATATACGCAACTTCAATGAGGTCGTCACGGACAATCCGGTAAATGATACGGTAAGCATTTTTAGCGGCTAAGAGCGCACGATAGCCTTGGAACGCATCGAACATAGCTGGTCCCAGCTCAGGAAAGTCGCTTAAGAGTTCCAGCTTGCTTATAATCTGATCTTGAATGGTCGGGGGGAGGGCTTTCAGCTCTTTTTCTGTCCGTGGGAGTAGTTTAACCTTTCTTACCACGTATCTTACCACGTATCGCCCTTCTGGCTTTAAACTCCCCAAGATCAATACCCTTGCCGGCTTTCGAGTCACGTTCCGCTTCGGCCAACCGCTCTCTCCAATCCGGTTGACTCATTTCTTCTAGCGTGGCCACCATTCCCTCATAGTCCTCATAGTTCACCAACAAGGCTGCCGGCCTGCCCCCCTGCGTGATGATTACTGTGTCTCGTGTATTTTTTACACGTTCCACAATCTTCTTCGCCTGACTCTGTAGCTCGGAGATAGGAATGATTGTTTCCATACCGCTTTCCTTATGTTTCAGTTTTCTGGTTTGATAGGTATCTGAGCTGAGATCAAAATCAAGAGAGGAAGCAGCCTGGCTAGAGCAGAACACAATCCAGGAGTCAACAAAACAGCCGAAGGAAGACAGAGACCGCTCCACCTCTCCCTCTCCGTCTCGCATCTCTATATCCCCAGATTTCGCTTCATCTGGGCTACGACACTGCCCTTAGAGCTGTAGGGTGGGTCGCGACCCACCCTACTTTGCTCAACTCAATTGATATCGAGGTCACTGAGGAAGAGGGGAAGGTTCCCCATAGTCCTATGATTAATCTATAGTCCCCAAAAGAACAAACTTGACTGAACCATTTCCTCCTGGCGCTGATCCACCGGTGGGGGATTTTATTTCTACTGTTACTGTGGCGACCTTCGGAGGATCTGAATCACCTGGTTGATCGTCAAACACAGTAAAAAGGAATCGGGTCAGACCATTAGTAGCGGCGCCGCAGCTAGTCGCGTCAAAACTCAGAGGATCATCAGCACAAGCTAACGTCGCACAGTTTGTTGCATCAACGATACTGAAACCGTCGGAAGTGACCTTCCCTGCTCCGGCGATCGATATGCTGATCAAGGAATTGCTTGTAAGGGGGTTTCCAGTCACATCGTTAGCTAAGATCTCGAAGGTGGCGGATCCGCCGTCTGGTATAGTGAAAGATGAACCAGCACAACTACCGCTAAAACAGCTCACACTTGCTGCTGTGGGACCTGAGAAAATAACAGGAACCGTCGCCCACACAAAGATATGGTTGTCCCATACCCCTGGGGTTCCCTGTACAGCGTCCCAGACCCCATTGTGGTTAGTATCAATGAAGGTTTCAAAGGGATCTCCAGGATCGTATTTGCAGTTACCATTATGGTCAATAAACGGCTCAGGCACACTATCGTTGAGAATAGTGTCTCCTGTATCGAATATTCCATTGCCGTTGTTGTCGATGAATGGTTCTTCCCCTAAGCTCGCGACTAGTGCGACCACTAGGCCCTCTGGGGGGACTGGCGCCTGTGACACAAGAGGGGACGTTGCCTGTCCCTGGTTATTGGTCAGACCCTGACCGGTAATTGACCCGCCGTTCGTCGTGAAGAGGACGGCAGTATTTTGCGGCACAGGATTCCCGAAGCGGTCGCGAAGAAAGGCAGTGACGTTATCCTGCAGCCCGAAGGTAACTTGTCCAGCAATATTGGCGAATCCCCGCGCCAGGCTGAGACTCCCTTGTACTGGGGGGGCGCCGACAATAGTGACAGGGGTAAACTGGGTAACAACATCGAACTGACCATCCCCATTCGTGTCAATCGCCGCCGTTACATGCACGTCAATCGCTCGCGTACCGCTGGTCACGACCACCTGAACAAAACCTTTACTATCAGAGATTCCCGTCAGTGGCGCGAGGAACTCCCCCCCCAAAGAAGTCAGGGAGAAATGGACCGCCGCCCCAACGATGGGCTGACCGAGCGCATCAGTCACTTGGAAAGTGAGAATAGACTGCTCGGGCAGCCCTGACCCTTTCACACCAATCACAGTCGGTGCGGCACTGACAAACTGGACGGAAGCCGGGGTTGGTCCACCCCCTCCCCCACCTCCTCCAGCGGTGAGGGTGACATCAACTGAGCCTGATACCCCTCTAGCCGACCCGGTGACTGTAACCGTACCCGCTGGAGTTTTAGCAGGAATCGTAAGCGTGACCGTCGCTTGGCCATTCGTGCCAGTGATCGCAGTAATCGCACTGAGATTGCCTACTAACGATCCTACCGCTGGTGGTTCTATCTGAAAGAGAACCGAGATGTTAGGCATTAGCTTATTGTTCTCATCTAGCACCGTCGCAGTGATAACAGACGATCCGCCAGTCGGACCGTTAATCGATGTAGGATTCGCTTGCATCACGATCGTCGTCACTTTTGGCGCAGGTTTCGGGGTAACAGTCACCTCTACTGTCGCCGAGCAATTCCGACTGTCACGAATCAGAATTGTGTCGGGATCGACGCCGATTGGTGGAGTCGCTACGACGAAGGTAACGGTGCCAGTACTTTGATCGATCAGAAGATCGCCGGCGTCTGGGAAGGCATGGGTCGCGGTGAAGGGTGGCACACCATTAGTGATTTTTATATCGGCGCGCTCTCCTCCGACGGCTCCACCAATATTAATCGTCGTGGGAGAGACATTGAGCGAACACGTGGTAAAGAGCACCTGCACTTTGGCCTGAGCCGTGCTGCCACCGGCATCTTGGATAGTCACAGTGTCCGTCCGGGCTTCGTTATCCTCTGTCGGCAAAGGCCCAGTCAGCGCGTACTGGCCGAGCGACCCGCATGTTCCTGTAGTTTCAATCTTCCCAACACTCGGGTTGGAGTTGGAGAATTTATACGGTGGCTTTCCGCCGGTAGCCTGAAAAATGATATCTGCCGGGCCACCAGGAGGATGAGGCGCAGGGTTCACAAATGTGACCTCGGAGGGAATAATGCCCAAGTCACCCTGGCTGACAAAGCCTTGCTGTGTGAGCGTGACGGTAATTCCGGTGGAAATATTGAGCGCCACAGAGGCATTAGCGACTACTCGCATTTTGCCCACCGTCAGCCCAGCTACGAGCATTATAGTGGCCTGGCCACTGTTATCAGTAAGGACTGACCCTTCGTTGTCGTCGCCGGGGATAAACGTCGCGTCCGGAAACTCGGCAGTGAAGGTAATCGACTGGTTACGGAACGGGACGCCCTGAGGATCGAGTAAAGTCGCCGTTAAAAGTAGTCTTTTCGGATCTGCGATTGGTGACGGCTGACAGCCCTGGCTCACCCCGGAACCAACAGTTTGTGCTGACAAGATCAGCCGGCCGCGGGCAGTAAAGACAAATTGCTCACCAGAGTCCGACGGCCCACCACCGGTGCCTCCGCAACTCGCTCCCAGCATTGCTAGGACAAAAGCGATCCCGACTCCCCATCCACAACGTCCCATACCACACCTCTTCTTCCCCAACGACTAGCCGGCTGACTGCTTAAGCTAGACTTCTGCCCGCATTTCTCCAGCCTTATTGCTGCTTTATGGAGTCCACTGAATCGAGTAGCGAATCTCGTTGCTCACTAAAAGATCACCACTATCCGTACGCCCGCGGACAGTGATGTGAATGAGCATATTGTATGGCAGGGCGGGCAGAGAGGGCTGGTTTTGACGGAGAAACAGCACCAGGCTGGCAGGAACTAACTCCCCTTCGAGATGGCCAATATAGATATTTACTTGCCCAAAGGGATTGACGACCGTATCAGGAGCATTTTCCGGGGAAATCCGAAAACCTACCAGCGAAGCACTTGCGGGAATGTTAATGCGGGCACCTGGAATTTCGTAGTCAAAGTCGATGCGGTCAACCACGATCGACTGATTTACCAGGTTGTTTTCCAGCCAGATGTACGCTCGGCACAGAAAAAAACCCGAGGAAGCGTTCGGATAGCCCTCATCAACAGATGAATCATTTAAAGATAACGCAATGCTCTGATCGGCGATTGCTTTGTCCGCTACAGGGGCGGTGCACTTATCTTGCTCTACTGTGCCTTGAAAGATTCCTACTGCCCGAAAGCTACTTCCCTGGCTATTTTCGTTATCTCCACCACAGCTGACACCTATGAACCCTAAGATCAGGGCTAATCCCACCACACGTCCAACCGCTTCCACACCACGCCTCCTTCCTCCTCCACCAGCCTTGCGGCTTGTAGCAATTCAGGTCAGTGACCGCCTCCTGCGTGCCGTATCCCACCTCGCAGGTAACCCATGACCTCTTGTGCAGTCAAATGTTCAAAGCGGGTTCGGCCAATTTCTTCGATACAGACGAACTTTACTTTCCCAGCGGCAACCTTCTTGTCCGCTTCAATCCCTAGGAGCAGACTCTCTCGCGTTAGGGTCTGAGGAATGACGACTGGCAGTCCAGCTGTTTTGAGCAGCCGGCACACTCGCTCTTTGGTCGTGGCACTACACAGCCCACGTTGCTGCGACAGGTGCATGGCGAACGCCATCCCCATCGCTACGGCTTCCCCATGGAGAAAAAGCTTGTATTCAGTCGCGCGCTCAATGGCATGTCCTACCGTGTGCCCAAAGTTCAATATCGCCCGATAGTCCCCTTCGGTTTCGTCTTCTTCGACTACTAAAGCCTTCAACTGACAGCAGGTTTTCACGACCGCCGCGAGCAGAGCCGGGGTGAGGTGCAGCAGGGCGGATAGCTGTTCCTCGACGAGCGCGAATAAGTCAGGGCTGAGAATGACCCCGTATTTAATGACCTCTGCCATGCCAGCCAAAAACTCGCGTCGCGGCAGAGTCGTCAGGGTTTCTACGTCGATCACCACTAGACGCGGCTGATAAAATGCGCCGATGAGATTCTTGCCTGCGGAATGATTGATAGCGGTTTTACCGCCAACGCTCGCGTCTACCTGAGCCAAGAGCGTGGTCGGTACCTGCACGAAGGGCAGACCCCGCTGGAAGGTGGCGGCAGCGAAGCCGGTAATATCACCAATCACGCCACCGCCAAGCGCAATCAACGGCGAGCGCCGCTCGATACGACCTTCGATCAGCTTGTCGTACAGAAAGGCCAACCAGGCAAGATTTTTGTGTTCCTCGCCTGCGGGTATTTCGATGACCCAGGGAGCGAAACCGGCGGCGGTAAGCGTCGCAACAACCCGCTCCTTATATATTTTGCCTACCACACTATCAGTCACCACCGCTACTCTGCCCGCCGTAGCATGTTGCTCACGCAAAAGCGTACCCAGGTCGGCCAAGATCCCTCTGCCGATGCAGACCGGGTAAGAACGCGAGCCAAGATTGACGGTGACAATTTCCATTTCGCACGCGGCTAAATCAGATGCCGATCTTTGCCGAGGATCGCTAACACGGCTTGCACTACCTCGTTCACAGCAAGGTCAGAAGTATCAAGCATCGCGTCGGCTTTGGCATACGCCACAGCACGAGCTGCGAGCAGAGTGCGCACTCTGGCCAACCGATCGTCACTTTGCAACAGGGGGCGCGTTTCGTCTTTTTGTACTCTACCGAGAATCACCTCGGGCGTCGCCGTCAGGCAGATCACCGTGCCACTGGTCTTTAGTCGCGCGGCATTCTCCGCGCTGACCATTGCCCCGCCACCAGTGGCGATGATTGCCCCTTCTTCTCGACAGGCATGGGCAATCGTTTGCCTTTCCCGCTCGCGGAAATAGGGCTCTCCCCTAGTGGCAAAGAGCTGAGCAATGGACATTCCTTCTTCTTGCTCAATTTGTATATCCGTATCAATAAACTTGCGGCCCAATACCGTGGCGAGTTGTTTTCCGACCTCGCTCTTACCGGTCCCCATGAAACCCGTCAGGATGATGTTTCGTTCGGCAGCCACAACTATCTAGAAATGCCTGACTTGCTCCATATACCCGTCATAATTCCGCCGGGTCTCAACCAACGAATCCCCACCAAATTTCTCCAAAAAAGCCTGGGTAACAACGAAAGCCACTACGCTTTCCGCAATCACGGCTGCCGCGGGTATCGCACACACATCTGAGCGCTCGATCGTAGCCTCGACGGCTTCCTTCGTATTGATATCAACCGAACGCAGTGGTCTCATCAGCGTTGATAAGGGCTTGAACGCTACGCGCACACGCAAGGGCTCGCCAGTGCTCATACCGCCTTCGGTCCCGCCGGAATTGTTGCTTCGACGCAAAAACCCTGACAGTGGATCAAAATCAATCTCGTCATGGACTTGCGAACCAGGAAGCCGGGCGGTGGCGAATCCTAAGCCAACTTCCACCCCTTTCACTGCTTGCAGACTCAAGAGTGCGTGGGCCAGCCTCCCATCAAGCTTACGATCCCACTGCACGAAGCTCCCTAACCCCGGAGGCAAACCGGTTGCCACTACTTCGACAACCCCACCGAGGGTGTCGCCTTGCTGTTTGCACTGATCAATGAAGGCAATGATTTGCGCTTCAGCCACCGCATCGGCCATCCGTACCGGCGAAAGCTCGGCTCGGGCGAATATTTCTTCGGGAGCTATACTAGTGTGATTGGCGACAATGCCGCCGATCTCAGACACATACCCCATCACTCGTATATTGAAGGGATCGAGTACACACTTAGCCAGCCCACCCACCGCTACGCGGGCGGCAGTCTCACGAGCACTCGCCCGTTCCAAAATGTTGCGGACATCTCGATGGTTGTATTTGAGGGCGCCGGCCAAGTCGGCATGCCCAGGGCGTGGACGTGTGACTGCTAGCTTCTCATCTCGATCCTGGGCGAAAGGGGACATACGTTTTTCCCAGTTTCGCCAGTCTTTATTCTCGACGACTAAGGTGATAGGTGACCCTAGACTTTCCCCCCAACG
>JACQEL010000458.1 GCA_016200595.1 Deltaproteobacteria bacterium | reverse complement strand
CGCGAGTATCCCGGCCAATTACCTGGGAGACGGACGGAGCTAGGGCACTGCCTTCGCATTCCTATCCGGTCAAATCTCACCGTTCGACTGCCGATCCGGTATCGGAACGGTTACGAATCATTTTATATGCGGCGAGAACTGCTCACGTCTAACGGTCGCTCTCCTGTGCCAGCAAATAGGCAGCAGGGATCCCCAGATCGAGCAAGGCGGGTTTGCCAGGGGCGCAGCGGTCATTCGTGACCAAGAACGAGAAGATGAAACCACTGCCGAGAAACAGCACCCCCATCAGAAAACAATAAATCACGGCGCGGTCCGGATAGTTATCTTTCAGCGAGGCCACGATCAGCGGACCGGCGATTCCCGCTGCCGCCCAAGCAGTCAGAATCGAGCCATACATCACCGACATCCGCTGTGCCCCAAAGACGTCCAGCACGAAAGACGGCATGGTGCCGAAGCCGCCACCGAAACAGAGCAAAACGTAGCACACGAGCGCGCTGAACACCCAGGGGTTGCGCTCGGTCATCAGCATACCAAAGACAATCATTTGGGTCGCGAGCAGGAGACGAAAACTCTCGACCCGGCCGATGCGATCCGAGATCAGGCCCCACAACAGGCGGCCCACACCGTTAAAGAGCGAACTGATAGCGATGAGCGTCGCGCCATAATTCGCCAGTGCGGCTGGCTCGACTGAGGGATCAGCAAACCCCCAAATCTCCTGCAGTAACGGCGACTGAAAACTGATCACCGAGATGCCCGAGGCAATGTTAAAGAAAAACACAATCCACATCATCATGAATTGGCCCGACAGCAAGTAGTCTTTGGTCGAAACCTCTGCCGCTTCTATCTCTATCTGTGATTTTGCCGTTGCCACGGTGGCGGTAGACAGCGGCTGGCCGCCAGGGGCATATCCCGGAGGAGGATTGTCGAGAAACAAGGTCACAGGCAGGAGCACGAGGGCAAAGAAAACTCCGAGAGACAAGAAGACCGGGACCAGGTCACCCTTCGTACCACTCAGCAACAGTGGAGCGAGCAGTTTGCTCATCATGAAAGCGCCGACCCCGAACCCCATCACCACCACGCCAGTGACCAGACCTTTCTTGTCGGGAAACCATTTCGCCACGGTGGAGACCGGCGTGACGTAGCCCAAGCCAATGCCGATCCCGCCAATCACGCTGAAACCGAGATAAAAGAGGGGAATACTCTTCAGATACAGCGCTATGCCGCCGAGCAGGTAGCTGAGGCTGAAGAGGATCCCGCCGGTAACTGCTAATTTGCGTGGCCCGATCTTCGGTAGATTGACTCCCGCCCAAGCCGCAGAAACTCCCAAGGTAAAGATCACTAAACTAAAGGCCCACGCCGTGTCTGTGTAAGACCAGCGGTAGGACTTTACCAGCAACGACTGAAAGAAGCTCCAAGCGTAAACCGTCCCCAGACAGAGTTGCAGTAGGGTTCCCATCAAGGCCACAAACCACCGGTTCGGCGTTTTGCGCATACTCATAGCGGGTGCCAATTGGGTTCAATACACATTTTAGAAGTTGTCATGCCCGGTTGTTGTAGAGACGCCCCGCCGGGGCGTCTCTACGGACTCAGAGAGAGAAATTGCTTCTCTTTGCGCTCACAACCGGAGATCAGGGCGCGGCAGGAAGAGACGAGGTGGGTGAGAACGAAGCCGGCGTCTCACGTCTGGACAGATACAAAAACAGCCGCGCCAGTTGGCCGACTTCGTCGTTGCGTTCGAGCAACGCTTGTATGTCCTCAGGTTTGAGCGTCGTCGGAGCACCCGGAGCGGCTAGCTGCATGGCGTAGCCACCCAAGCGTCCCAGCGGTTTCGCCGCGAGGTTGACCAGCAAGAAAGTACCAATGATGCTGACGATGAAAATGATGGAGATGAGATAAATCTCCCGTCCGATGGCGGTCTGGATCTTCAACGCGATCAGGCCCGTATCCATACCGACATGGACCGACCCGGCGATCCCTGCGAGAATCGGACTCGAGACCTCGATAAACTCACCAAAGCCTGGGAGTTGACGGTGGACTGTCCCGGTGTTGAGCTGGTTACTCGCCATGATTTCTTTAGGGATACCGGGCACGAAGGTGTGGGCAAGTATCTCGCCTTCTTCATTGACGACATAGATATATTTGATGCCCTGGATCTCATTAAATTGATCGATCAAGGATTGCACCGTGGACATATCGTGGTTGAGGATAAGGTCCAGGCTCGAGTCGGCGATAGTTTGGGCGATCGCCTGGCTATTGGCTTCATATTCGCTGGAAAGTTGCTTATCGACGGTATACACGCACAGGGCTGAGGTGGAAAGCGCAATCAGGCCAAAGAGCAAGAAGATACCGAACATGGTCTTCTGAAATAGTTTGGCGACTCTCATTTGAACCACTCCTTCCAATCGCGGATGGGAACGAACTGGCCCTCTTGCACGACCGTGTAATAGACCGCGTCAGACCCCTGGTGGCGTTGGAGACCAAACGAAATCGGCTCTCCCATACCTAGATCGAAACCCTGGATATTCTCCACGGTCTGAGCGATCTGCGCTCGCCCTGGCTGATCGTCCATGTGCTGAAGAATTTCCACCAACATCTTGGCATTGAGAAATCCTTCCAGGCTGACGAAGCTGTACTGGAGGGGCTTGTAATCGGCTTCGACGAGATCCGCCGGAGGCATGGGATTATACTTGTCCATGACCTCGCGGTACTCTTTGACCGCGGGCACACTCAGGTTCTCATAGCTGGGCACGACCTGAGAATTAACCAAATCGACGGTGTAGTCCCGGCCATCCTCCTTGCCGGTGTCGCTCAACAGCTTGAGCATACTTTCACTGCCGACAAAGGAGACATTAGCGATGGGCACGTTGAGGCCAGCTTTGCGCGCATCGCGAATAAAGGCCGCACATGCAGCATACGCGCCGACAGAAATGATCGCGTCAGGCTTGACCTCCTGCAAAATTGCTACCTGTCGATCGAGGCTCTCCGTATACTTCGTCCCCCGCGCGTACGTAGCCTCGCCGACAATTTTATCGTTCTGCTTGGCCAGGGCTTCCCGCACCCCTACCCACCCGCTCCGTCCATACGCATCAGCTTGATAGAAGACCGCGATACGCGAGCGCCCAATCGCCAGGAAGTGATTGACTAACCCTTCGGTCTCTTGCCGGTAGGAAGCACGCAGGTTGAAGGCCAACTTATCGTACGGCGGCTCACGCTGGGGTTGCGCCCCAGTAAAGGGAAAGAAGAGCAGGAAGTGGAGGTTATCGTATTTCTTTAAGAGCGGCAGGACGCGGGTAACCGTCGGCGTCCCGACATAGTCGAAGAGCAGAAAGACCCGATCTTCCAGTATCAACTTGAGCGTATTTTGTACCGCCTCGTCGGGTTGATAGCCGTCATCGTATGCCTGCAGAACGATCGTGCGACCACGAACGCCACCGGAGCGGTTGACCTCGGTAAAATAGGCCATGGAGCCACGGTATAATTCGATGCCGAGACTGCGGGACGCTCCCTTGAAGGCCGCCGACATGCCGATGCGAATCTCATGATCGGTTATTCCTTCGGCGGCAGCCCCGCTCTGAGAAAGTGAGACAGAGGGATTATTTTGCGGTGCTTGTCCCTGATCTGCCCACAGGAAGGAGGGCTGACGACAAAAGAAAAATCCTATGAGCACAAAGATCAGTCTCCGTTGCGTCAACGTCCAGCGCATGAATCACTCCCTCCCACGGCTCATCATCACTCATAAGGTTTCTGGCAGTGAGACCCACTGTTTACGGGCCAGGCGGATGAAGATGCCCTCGCCAGCCTTCAGGTTAGCCAGTTCCTCAGCACTCACTTTGCGGCCCACCGCCCGACTGATCTGACTGGCCGTTTCACCGTCCGCGCGCAAGAGTAATACAGTATCATAACGACCAAAAACGAGGGAAGCCGGCGAAGGAAGCAGTTCCACTAAGGTCACTCCAGCCTTGAGCAAAAAGATCAGCGTTCGTTCCCAGCCTTGCTCTGCCGTTATACTATCGAGCAATAACAGGGGAGACCCGGCTTTTTTCTCATCGAGGGCACGGCTAAGGATACGGAGCACTTTCCGAGCAATATCATCAGGTACCACTTCAGGAGTGGGAAGGGGCAAGTAGTGAGCACTTCCGCGCAGCAGTAGACGAAACTGGACCTCAGTTTGCCTTTGCCGGCTGGCAGCAAGACACAGCACGATCCCTTGCTGCCGCACTTGGCGCAACGCCAATCCGACAAGCAGAGTGTCCTTTTCCCCTTTCTTCCCTTCAGCCATTGCCAAACCTAGTCTCTGGGGCGTATATGGCATACGAGAAAGGATTCTGTGTGAACGGTACAGAACGGCAACCACGTATTATCGACGAGGTCGAAGCGGCGAGTTGGGTCCAGAATGGGATGACGCTTGCCGTGGGCTCACCGGCACCCATGGCGCTGCTGCGCCACCTGATTCGACGCGGGGTGAAAGACCTGACGGTGATCGACAGTGGGCTCTCGCTTGATCTGCTGATCGCCGCGGGCTGTGTGCGTAAGGTCGTCAGCTACTACGCGGGTGGTGGGTTCGGCGTCCCCGTCGCCCCGTCGTTTCGTCGGGCAGTGGAGCGCGGCGAGATCGAAGTGTGGGAATGTGAAGAAGGAATTCTCACGACCGGCTTGCAGGCCGCTGCGCAAGCTTTGCCCTTTTTACCCTGGCGCGGTGGAGTGGGCACGTCCTTACCTGAGGTCAACCCCGACCTCAAAGTTTTTCTCGACCCGCTTAACGGAGAAACCTTGCTTGCCGTGCCCCCGCTCAAGCCGGATGTTACCCTGCTTCATGCGGCGGCGGCAGACGCCTACGGCAACGTCCAGCATTTGGGAGGACCGGGATGGATTGACCTGTTTCTCTACCGCGCGGCGGATCGTACCGTGGTGCAGGTCGAACGCGTGATCGCCAACGAAGAAATTCGGGCGAATCCCTGGGCTACGACTATCGCAGGGGCCGATGCGATTGTGCGCGCGCCCTATGGCTCTCTGTCTCTGTCTCAACTCTCTGTCTATTTTCGTCTCTGTCTCCCTTCTCTGTCTCTGTCTCAACTCTCTGTCTATTTGTGACGAGTTATGCCAAATGATTATTCTCTCCAAGAACTAATGGCCATAGTCTTGGCGCGTGACTTGAAAGATGGTGAGGTGCTCCGGGTTGGGGTGGCGATGCCTGTGGTCGAAGCTGCTGTGCGCTTGGCTCACCTGAGGCACGGGCCGAACATGGAGTTGATCTTTCTCGGGGCGCGCATGAATGTCGCCCACCTTTACAGCTTACCAATGCCTGCTTTTGGTTGGGATCGGCGGGTAGTGCGTTGGGCCGAATCGTACAGCGACACGGGTCATCGCTTTGAGCGCCTGAAAGATTGGCATAATCATGTGTTCTTTATCGGCGGGGTGCAGGTTGACCCATACGGTAATACCAACTTGATCGGCGTTGGACCGGATTATCATCAACTCCGCTTTCGTGGCCCAGGGTCGGTTGGCACGCCCACGCTCAGCACGCACGTAGGACGTTACTATATCGTTCTCAATAGCCATACGCCGCGCATTTTCGTCGAGCGCTGTGATTACATCAGCTCTTATGGCTGGGGCACGGGTGGCGCCGACGCGCGCCGCCGGGTAGGATTGCCTGGCGGCGGACCGAAATACTGTGTGACTCCCTTGTGCGTCATGGACTTTGCTGACGACACCAAGCGTCTGCGTCTCCACTCGCTCCATGCTGGCGTCTCCGAAGCCGAAGTGCGAGCGCAGACCGGATTCGCGCTGCAGACCTCAACTCCGATCGCCACCACCGAGCCTCCCTCAGCAGAAGAACTGCACACTCTTCGTACCCGCGTTGATCCCACCGGGTTCCTACGTCGCTGATATTAGCCGGAAAGGAGAAGATGATGGCCAGGCATAAAATTGTCGATATGGAGAAAAAGAAGGATCGCGCACGGCGCTATGCCGGCTACCGGTGTGTGTTAGAGGATGGCCGCAGCGTCCAGGCCTGGGTCTCCGCTGACGATCTCGACCTTGAATTCCACGGTCTTGACCTCAAAAGTGTGTGTAAGCTCGCGGTCGAACGCGCGCCCGAAAAAGACTTAGAGAGCGGCGAGATAGTTGTGCAACGCGCTCTGCTGATCGAGGTCGAAGCCCGCGAGCAGACCAGCGGCCGCGGGCGCTAAGACAGTAATGAGTAATGAGTGCTGAGGACTGAGTGCAAAATTACTGAACGCGGAATGCGGAATGCTGAATACCCAAGCAGAAAGCGTAGTTTTGTGAGTTTTCAATTCAGCGTTCCGCGTTCATAATTCAGCGTTCTTAGCTATCCGCGGAGCTCCATGCCGATGTTCTGTCTGGTCGCATAGAGATGCTCGCCAACTCCGACAATCACCGCCAGCAGCCCTAAGGTGGACAAGTTGGCGTAATCAAAGTAATAGAGCGTTCCCGCCGGAATAAAGATGCAGAACAGGATGAGGGTCATCACCTTATTGGGCAGCGGAAAGCGCGGTTTGAGCAACGATACCACCCCGGGAATGAAGGCTAAGGCCCCCACCACGTGGAAGAACAACAGCACCGTCAGTAAAATCGCCATCTCCGATTGAAACTTCATCGGGAAGAAGATCCAGAAGATCACGCTGACCGTCAGGGTCGTGCCGGTAAACATGATCGCCCGCCCGGTGGTCATTAATGCCTCTTCGATTGCCTTCTCATGATCGCCGAAGCGCTGGAATTCCTCGACGATGCGCGACAGCACGTAGTAGCCATAGTCAATACCAATGCCAATACCGACGGCGGCTACGGGCAAGGAGTTGATGTTGGCGTCTACTCCCATCCAGTACATCACGGCTTCCGACAGCGGCTGGGCCACGATCGAAGGGATCATCACGATCAGCGCACCGACCACCGAGGCGTAGGTCAGCATGCTGAGCACAAACACCGTGATCATCACCAGGATGAGGTTCCACTTATAGGACCACTCCACCTCTTCATTGACCGCCGCCAGAATCCCCAGCAGTCCCCCAGCTAAGCGGAATTGGATATTCTCCACCGGATTTTGCTCGATGAATTGGCGGGCTATGTCGAGCGAGCCCACCACCGTCTCATGGTTGTAGTCCTTGTAGTACACCGTAATGGTGGCGTTCTGGGCGTTCTTATCGATAAAGCCGTCGAGGTCATCCGCACCCAGGGTATTGAGGAACTGGTAGAAAATATTGCCCACGTCACGCGGGTTATCCGGAATAATCGCCCACTTAGGAATGCCTTCCTGGAACATTTGATAGAGGCGGCGCCCCATGGTGGTAATGGTGATGCTGCCACCCACCAGCTTCTGTTGTTCCATGTAGCGCTGGAACTTCTCCAGGGTCTTGAGGACTTCCGGGTCTTTGATTACCCCGGGTTTGTCTCCCTCAGCCAGGATCACCAATTGCGAGGCGCCGACGAATTCGCGGTTGATTTCATCGTAGGAGACGTTGTAGTCGTGGGTAGGGTAGAGCAGTGCTTTACCAATCGACACGTCGCCAATCTTGAGATCGCGCGAGAAAAACATACCGACGACCAGCAGCACACTGAAAGAGCCGAGTACCACGTAGCGCGCGTTGCCTTGGCTGATCTTCACCATGGCACGATTGACGCCGTTGTAGATCTTATCGGAGAAGCGTCGGCCGGCTTTGGGATCGTGCGGCGGCGGCGGAATGAAATAGAGAATGATCGGGTGGAGCGTCACCACGCTGATGAAAATGGTGAACACCCAAAAGCTCGAGACATAGGCCAGTTTTTGAATCAGCGGAATGTGCGCCAGGGCTAAGGTGAGAATGGCAAACCCGTCGGCCAGGATCGAGACGATCGCCGGGCTGAACAAGCTCAGGTACGAGGCCATGATCGCGTCCTGCTTGTTTTGCAGCCGGTGGTATTCCTCATGGTAACGTTCCATGGACTGCACCGAGTGGGAGAGCGCCCGGGCCGTAATCAAGACCAAGACTACCAGGACTAACGGGTCAAGGTTAAAGCCGAAGTAGCCAGCCAGCCCCAGGGCTAATATCGAACTTAAGGTGCCGGAGAAGAGCGGCACCCACACGCCGGTGAAGGTGCGAAAGTAGAACCACAGCATGGCGACGATGATCAGCATGGTGACGGCGATGACCGCCAAGATGTAATTCTTGTAACTGAAGATCCACGAGTAGAGCATAGGGAAGCCAGAGATGTACACGGTGTGTTTTCCGTCTTTCTCGACTTCCTGGCGAATTCTCGCCATGCGATCATACAGATTGTGAAAATCCACCCCTTCTTCCCAGAACCCGGCGGTAATGAGGGCGGCAGTGTTATCCTGAGAGACGTAGAAGCCATGGACGCCCTCGTTGGTATACACTGCTTTCTTGATCAGCTTGACATCGTCAGGGGTTTTGGGCGGGCCGGGGTACATAATTGGGTAGGCGGTGATAATCGCTCCCCGAATGCGGATGTTCTTCATCTTGGCGTGGGTCAGCGAGCGCACCTGATAGGGATTCACCCCTGAGGTCTCGACTATTTGCAGCGTCGCGTAATTGATCTTGTTAATCGTATCGACGTTGAAGATATCGCCCTGTTTGCACTCAATCTCCATCATCAAGACGTTGGCGGTGCCGAACATGCGACGGTACTGCTGGTAGAGCTGGATATAAGGATGGTTGGGTGGATAGAGATCGAAGAAGTTCGTATACACTCGCATGTTTTTGAGGTTATAGCTCAGCAAGAGTGTCGCCGCCGCGACGACGAACATCACCGGCCAGCGGAACCTGAGCAGAAAGTTGATGTATGCTTCCATCCAACTGCGTGGCAGCATAGGTTCTAGCCCTCCTTTTAGAAAACCCCTCGGCAAGCCCAAGGCTTACGAAGGGAAGATCCCCTCTGTTTGCTTACCCAAGAGAGGGCGTCTTTCCGGTTCTACACGATAGGCAGGCGGTGTCAAGGGTTAGCTCAGCAGAGGTCGTCTTCTGCAGAGGGAGGAGAAAGTTTGCGTGGGCAAAAGCAGGAGACGAGAAAAGGGGCTCCCCCTTGGACAGTCAACCACCGGTCCGCGCTTGCACAGCTTTGTAATAAGGAGTCAACCGCAGAAGTCAAAGCGTAGTGTTGCTTGTGCTCTTGTTGACACAGCCGACTCAGCTGGCGAGAGCTAGAAAAAGGCTCAGTAACGAGGACAGCATCTGAGTTCAATTCGGCCCAGGTAAAAGCAGACACCGTATGAGAAGACAGCAGCGGACAGAAGTTCTTGGGCAAGAAAGCCGCGGTTCCCTTCAACAAAATCGTTGCGAGAACTAGCCAGCCAACCCAGACGGGCAGAAAGCGCCGCATACTCGTCTCTATTATCCTCAGCTATCCTTCCTACTTGGCAAGTAACCTGTCAAGAGCAGAGGTTCTCCACTACGAAAGTGTTCAGGCTGGTATTTCCATACAGCAAATCTCCCGACCCTCATTGGCACAACCCGCGGGCAAGCCACCACGTTACGGTTCTCCCTCGACGGTCTGCGGGCGTCTCGTGGTTGCTTTCTTCCGTATCGCGCTCGTGGCAGCGGGCAACAGATCCGCAAAGACCACGGTGGCGATCTGAGCAACTCGGCGCTGTTTCTTCTGCAATGGCGTGCCCGTTTTCTGATATTTCGATCCATCCCCAATCTTCATTACTCCCATGGAAAACCCTGCGCATGAAAGATTCTTGACGAAAAGAAGCGCCTTCGTCCGTGTGTTCCTCTCCCGACCTCCCAGATGGCCACAGGACGTGCCGCCCTTTGTTTTGCTCCCATAAGCCCCCGACCCTTCCTCGCCTCAGGCCTTCAAGACACCGACGCTTTGCTCTCAGCGAGGGGCACAGGGCTCACAGCAGTCACCTCAGTGATGGCAAAGCGCGGCCTGAAGAGGGAGACCATCGAGGGGATGAACACCAGCGCGCCAACCACATGTAGGAAGAGAATCAAGGCCAGGAGCAGGGCCATCTCCGCCTGAAATTTCATGGGAAAGAAGAGCCAGAAAATAACACTCGCAGTGAGTGTTGTTCCAGTAAACAGAATCGCCCGGCCCGTCGTCATCAGTGCCTCTTCAATGGCCTGATCGACATCCGGAAAGTGCGCATACTCCTCGGTAATGCGCGACAGTACATAGTACCCATAGTCGATGCCGATGCCGATACCGATGGCGGCAATGGGCAGCGAGTTAATGTTCATGTCGATGTTGGTCCAGTACATGATCGCTTCGGTCAACGGCTGGGCCACGATCGAGGGAATCATCACGATCAACGCCCCAGCCAGCGACCAATACGTCAGGAAACTCAGAATAAAGACCGTGGCCAGCACTAAGTAGAGGTTCACGCGATACGACCACTCCACCTCTTCGTTCACCGCCGCCAGGATGCCAAACAGCCCGCCGGCCAGGCGGAAGTCAATCTTGTCGGCGGGATTGGCGGCAATGTACTCCTTCGCCCGCCTCAAGGCATCCATGATGGTGTCGTGCGTATAGTCGCGGAAGAAAATTGTGATCGTGGCGTTTTGCAGATCTTTATCGACGAACCGTTCCAGCGCGGGCGCGCCGGCCGACATGAGAAAATAGGAAAACATATTGCCAACATCGTGCGAGTCCGACGGCAGAATCGACCATTTGGGGATGCCTTCTTCAAACATGAGGTAGAGCTGGCGAATCACATCGACTCCGCTGGCACTGCCACCCGCCATGGGGTTTTGCCGTTCCATATAGCGCTGGAACCGCTCGAGCGCGTTCAACGCCTCGAGCTGACGAAAGACCCCCGGCTCGCGCCCCTCGGCGATAATCGTGAGTTGCGAGATGCCGACGAAGCCTTTCTTGATGACTTCATCGTACGCCACGTTGTACGGATGACTGCTATAGAACAACGCCTTGCCGATCGACACATCGCCGATTTTGAGCTGCTCTGAATAGTAAATACCCACGACCAAAGCGAGCACAAACCCGACCGCCGTCACGTAGCGCGCATTGCCGCGGCTGATTTTGACCAGGCCGCGGTTGATGGTGGTGTAGATTTTGTCAGACAAGCGTCTGCCCGCTTTCGGGTCGCGCCGCGGCGGATTGAGAAACGAAAGGATAATGGGATGCAAGGTGACCACGCTGATCGAAATGGTGAAGATCCAGAAGCTTGACACCACGGCGAGTTTTTGCACCAGGGGAATGTGCGCGACCGCCAAGCTCAGGATGGCCAATCCATCCGCGGCGATTGACACCAAAGCCGGCGAGAAGAGCCCTAAGTAGGATTGGAGAATCGCCGCGCGCTTATCGCCGAGACGGAAATATTCCTCGTGATAGCGCTCCATCGACTGCACCGAGTGTGAGAGGGCACGGGCGGTAATAAGGAGAAATACGACGATCATCAGCAGGTCAATAGTAAACCCCAGGTACCCGGCAAATCCCAGAGCCCACACCGTGCTCAGCGTCCCCGAAAACAGGGGAATCAGCACTCCCTGCACCGTACGGAAGTAGAACCACAGCAGCGCTATGATCGACAAGACCGTCAGTGCCGTAATGTAGAAGATCCATTGTTTGTAACTAAAAATCCAGCAAAACAGCATGGGGAAGCCGGTCATGTGGATCACATGATTGGCATCAGTCTCTTGCGCCTGGAGCGCGAACAGGCGGTCCCGCATGCGGGCAAAATCGAGCCCAGATTCCCAGAACCCCGCGGTGATGAGAGCCGCCTTATTGTCACGCGAGACATAGAAGTCGAGAATCCCATCGTTGGTATAGACCGCTTTTTTGATCCGCGCGGCGTCCTGGGGCTCTTTCGGCGGGCCCGGATAGAAGAGCGGCAGAATCTTGACCCCGGTGGTAGTAATGATCACGTTGCGTATCTTCGGGTGGGCGATAGAGAGGACCTGCCAAGGATTTACCCCTGGGGTTTCTATCAAGGCAATGGTCAAACGGTTAATCTTGTTGAGGGTCTCGACGTTAAAGATATCGCCGTCCTTGACTTCAACCGCGACCACCAAGACGTTGGCCGAGCCGAACATCCGCGCATGTTTTTTGGCGAGTTGGGTGTAGGGATGGCCAGGAGGGTAAAAATCCAGAAAGTTCATCTGGATCTGTGTTTGTGTCAAGTGATGACCCAGGAAGAGAGTGATCACCACGGAGAGGGCGATGACCGGCCAGCGATAACGGAGGAGAAAGTGGACATACGCTTCCATCCACCTGCGCGGTAACATGATCTAATACTCTCTTTCTAGGTCTTTCTCCGGCTGAGAGAAGAACACTGTATAGCAATGAACATGGAGCAACACACTTCCTCTGTTTTCCCACGAATACCCTGGCCTCGCTTGCACGATACCGAGAGAGTGCCCGCAATTTTGTGCGGCAGGCATACAGCCCTAGAGCCAGCTTGGGAATGGACCGTCTTCGGCAGAGGCAGAAGAGAATCGGCGTGGAAAGCACATAGGAGCAAGGGGAACCACCCTGGTGTGGACAAACGCCCATCGGTCCTCTCTCCCTTGCCCTCGCAGTAAGGGATCGCCTGCAGGAGTGAGAGTGCAGTTCTGCTTTTGCTCTTGTTTACACAGCCGGCTCAGTTCTTGGGAGACAGAAGAATTCTCCTTGAACAGCACCTCACCGGGAGCTAAATCGGCTTGAACAAAGGCAGGAGCAAGATCAGAGGACCGCAGAAGAGAGGGATCATCTGGCAAGAACGCAGCGGCTCCCCTCAGCAAGATTGCTTCGAGAATCAGCCAGCCAACGCAGACAAGCAGAAACCGCGGCATGATTGTCTCTTCTCAGAACTGCGTATTTGACTAGCCGAAGGGGAGCCTGTCAAGAGGGTGGCAAGTCCTCAATTCCTTCAGCCAATGCTGAGGCAGACAATTGAAAACTCCCCCTGGCCCCTCATGCCGGGCGGCGTCTGCCCGGAGCGGAGGTACGACGGCGCAAAGGGCGGCGCAGCCGGCGCGGAAGGACGGACAGGAGAGAAATGCGATTCTGCCGAATCAGCAGGGCCAAGGCTAACGCCAGCCCCACATACACCAGCGCATACAAATGCGGTAGGGAAGTAATCAGGATTTGGTTGTCAATACTCATCAGAAGAAAATTCGTAGGCGGTAGGGAAGAATTTAGCTCTCCGCGGCAAGAGCCCAGGCAAGGTGTAGAGAAGAGCTTTGCTACAAATGTACCTCGACCGTGAGCGTTTCATACTCTACGCGAGGGGTTTTTTTCTTACCGGGCCCTCCACTCTCTTTCAGCTCAACTAACCCTAAAGAGGTCAGGAGTTGCAGATCCTCTGCCACGTTCTTGAGGTTGCGACCGGTTAGTTCGGCTACGGCGCGAATCGACTCCGGGCGATGTTCACGGATAGTTTTCAAAAGCTCAAGCCGCTTCGGAGTCAACACCTTGCCCATTTCCCGCACCTCAGAGAAATAGAGCCACTCCCCCTGGGCGCGTGCTTTCTTTCCTGCTTCGATCTGGCCGACTACCTCCGCTGCTTCAGCAAAAATTGTCCCCGGCGGACGAATACCAATCTTGACGCGTTTTACTTTCATGATGTCCCTTTCATTACGATACCTCGGATACACAGGTGTTCGGCAACCTCTTGGCTCACATCTACCCTGTCACGAACCGAATGCATAGATTACCTACTGGCCGATAATTCCTGAGAAGACCTGTTGACCAATTAAGGGTCCTTCTGTTAAATTTATGGCAATTTATTAGAGAAAAAGGTTCATCGTCGTTGTGAAGGTGGAAGCTGGCGACAAAGTACGGCTGAAAGCCAAGAGCCATCCTGGTTCGCGTGGTATTGTCGAGACGACGAAGGGTGACAAACTCGTGGTTCGGCTAGAAGACTCTGACCAGAGAGTGCTCGTGGTTCCTGAGGAGGTAACTAACCTCAGCTTAGCCGCAAGAAAAGCTTGGGTGAGCATGCCTAATCGGCATGTTGGCCGACCGAAGGGAATGCGATTTTGTGATAGAGTCTCGGTGACGCTGCGCATCGACCGTGACCTTTGGGAACAGTTTCGCTTGAAGGAATCTACGGGTCTTATTGATGACCGCACGGCCACCATCAACAGGTGGTTACGAGAGAAGTTGACCGAGTTGGATCGTATGGAGCGGCAAAGCTGATGCCCAAGCGAATCGCCGAGACAGATGAGAAGAGTACCATTTCCAGGCAACTTCACCGGAAAATCCGGAATTCACATTCCTTTGGGGATATCTTTCAACTGATCACCAAACTACCGCGCGGTTGGGCGTATGTTGTGAGCGAGAACATCGGCCATGTCGTCCGTATCGCCAGCTTTTCGGAGAGGATAGGGCGACGGGATCTGTAGCAAAAAGCACAGCCCTATGAATCCACTTCACATGCTGACTGAGAGACTATCAACATCCTGTGTGCGTATTGAAGCGTGACTTGACACGCAAGGGGTGCCAGATGACTGCACAAAATTGGGAAACGCTAAACACAGAAAAACAGCGAACACTTTTAGAAGAAATGAGTGCCTCGGCTTTAGCACAGCAATATGGCCGCTCTGAATCGTTTTTCGGACAGGCCAAAGCGTTTTTCGCTGACTTGCCTAAACAGACCGGCACCCCAAGACCGGTTCGGCATGACCCTCCGAAAGATTTAATTGTAAGCGCTCGTCGCGACCTATCATTCTATGAAGCGAATTTCGAGCTTTTCGATAACTCCATCGACGAGTGGCGTCGGCGTGGCATCAAGAAAGACCTCCACATTTACATACGTTATGACCTTGAGTTGCTCACGGGCAAATACACAGACGATGCTGGTGGGATGGAAGAAGCTGACGTATTCAGGGTGTTTATTCCAGGAGAAACTACTAATAGAAATTACCAACAAAATGTGATTGGATCGTTTGGGATGGGGGCAAAGAAAGGAATCTTCCGTCTCGCGGACGGTGCCAAGGTCGTTTCCTGTCCCTCTGGCAACGTTTCCTTTACCAGTGAGGTTCCCGAAAAATGGGAGGAGGAACCCTCGTGGGAGACTCATGATGGTCAAGCAGCATCTATTGCGAAAGGCACAACCGAAATATATTTCTTCAAACTCTTTGACTCTCCGACGTTAGAGGAAATCGACGAACTCCAGAGAAGAGCGGGAATTGTCTACGCGCCTTTGCTAACGGGCAAGTTGCTAGACCTGCTTACAGGTAAGTCGTTGAGCAAGCGCGTCCATATCAATATTAATGACGTAGAGGTCAAACCATGCCCCGACATCAATTGGTCAAGCCCGAAAGGAGCTGAGCCGCGCATCTACAAATTTTCTCATGCGTTCCCGAATTTCCTGAACACCGGTTGCAATATTGAACTCAATTTTCTCTTCCACTGCGGTCTTACACGAAGAATTCCCGGTAGAGGCGAGTATGCCGAGCCCGACTGGGGCATTGATGTGTACGGCAACGGGCGCCTCATTGATCGTTTTTTGAAAGACCCTTTCGGCTTTGGCACACTGGGAATGTCGAAAGGCAGTCAAGCATCCAAGTTTTTCCGCGGCCAATTGTTCATCAACGGTGACAGCTTTGCAATCCCTTGGGATACCCATAAGCGCGAGTACCTTGCTGACCATCCCGCCAGTCTCTGGCTGAGACCCAAGCTGCGTCCTCTCATCAAACAGTACATCACTATTGGAGAGCGATTCACGGGAGACACTGAGCTTAGAAAAAAAGTGCTGGAGCTCTCTTCTCCCGAGAATCCTCCAGGAGTCTTTCCTTTACCGGTAGATGAGAAACCCTCAAAAGATATCCTCCCACGGTGGGAGTATAAAAGCGAAAAGAAAACAACAGAAAAACCTGAGCAGAAGCCATTTCCAACTGAAGAGCCATCATTTGAAGAAGAGGAAGAATCTAACGCTCGTCTTGCTGAAGCAAACGGCGACGAAAGATCGATCTCAATATCGGTGAGCACAACTGAGTATGACGAACTATGGCAGCGTTTTACCGTGAATTCTGCAGAGGAATTGGAAACGGCCATCCTCGATTGCTTGGTCAGCGGCGTGGCTTTTACCTTAGAGCCTGAACAGTTGGTGCGGGCACTAGAGGTATTTAAGTGCAATGGCAATGTCGGAGATCTATCCGATAAAATACGAGCGCAACTCTTACGGAAAATCTCGTAACTATTCTGAGGTCAGTGGTGGGGAGGTATGGCGGGCACGCAGTTATATCATGACTATCTGCAGCCATTTCGGATTCAGAAGCGTTTGACCCTCAATCAATGCTTCAAAACTGTTCAGGCTGACGCAGGAACGTTTGATGCCCTAACGTATGTCACATTTGGGGGACTGGATCTCTATGATGCAATGGACCTCGTTGCTGTTTTCGACATTAGAAAACACAAGATCAATATCGTTTCTTACGAACAAGACCGAAGGATTGCAGCCGACTCGCGTGTGCGTCCTGTAGCAGCAACCCTTTCAAGAATTGCAACGGTCTCTATTGAGATTGTACCGACCGAGTTCTTCGAAAATTCTACTCCTTTACACCAACTTCGCGAGAACACACGTTTCGTCTATTTTCTTGACTATACAGGCACTTTCGGAAACCGGCAGATTGACAGCTTATCGGAACTCTTCAGCGATGGCTTGCTTCGCGACCAAGACTATCTGATGATTACCTCATGTATTTCTCCTCGTATTGTACGCCAAGCCCGTTTTATGTTGCCCTATGAAGACACGTTCAAATTGTTTTATGGAGCCTCGATCGTTGTCGATCAAGAATTCAAAATCCGTAATCATGTAGACCTGCTCGTTGGAATAGCTTTATCTCGATTCGAGAGGGAAACATTGACAACAGGAAGCCAACCGCCCCTCTATGCAAAACTTTTGCGAAAGTTCAGATATCAGGACACAAGGACACCTATGGGACTTTGGCTCTACCGATTCGAAAGATCTTTGATCCGCTCAGCTAAGTTGGAGGATGGCTCCTTTGAGGAATTTCCACAGGCATTTGCAAAGAAAGAAGGAAAAGAGGAGGAGATTCCGAACATCTTTGAGTAAAAACCGTGGCCGAAAACCGAAAGGCACATGTCATGGCGAGGAGCCGTAGGCGACGAAGCAATTTCTTTGACAGACACAGATTACTTCGCTTCGCTCGCTTTCCCAGGGTCAGCCACGAAGATCGTCTTTCAGGTGGGAGATGGGGAAAGTACCGTTTCCAGGAAACTTCATACCTCAAAGGCCATAGGAC
>JACQEL010000457.1 GCA_016200595.1 Deltaproteobacteria bacterium | reverse complement strand
TGAACGCCCCTGCACTGTAAGAATTTCCTAATGCTCCCGCTAAGTCTTGATACAGCCGGAACAGTCGCTCCTGAGCTAATCGTTCGTCGTACTGCTCGATAATGACCTGCCGGCCTTCTGCCAGACCTGAGCACATAGTCACCCTAATTGCCGCAGAAACATGCAGGGGACAATGAGTAATCTGCCTAGAGCGATTTTATTTGCATGTAGCCACTCCCGTTCGTGCTGAGCGTAGCCGCCTCAGCGGCGAAGTCGAAGCACAGCTTGTGGAGCGGCCTTCGACTCCGCTCCGCTCAGGCCGAACGGACTACTCATGCCAGCTAAACTAATATGAGAACCGCTCTAGCTGCTGCCGCCCAGCATTGTTCAGGTGATCCTTATGATTGGGATGGGAGGTCCTGCGTTACGTGTTCAAGCGTTCCGAGACATTTGAACTCAGGGGAATGGTATTCCTTTAGAGGGAAATTTTTTTCATTTGGACTGAGGGAGACTCTTGGCTCACCCGGTCCAACCCAGGGCGTCCGTTTGACTATGCTTTTCTCGTCGTGCACAAAATCATAGTGAGGATTGGGAGTTTGCAGTCTCCGTATACAGCGGCCAGAAGCGTAGCATGGTCATCCGGTATGCGCCAGGATCTCCCGAAGAATCGTCTATGAGTGGAGAAGAAGCCGTTAAAGAGCACTCGCCTGTTGCGGTTCTTCTTGAGACATCCAGGCGGGGCGGCTGTCGAACTCGTCTTTACGCACCTCGGACAGCGTGTCTTCGATCGAACAGATGCCAACCCGCACCTTCTCCATGGCATCCCAGTAGAGGGTGGTCATACCTCCGTCTTCAACCGCCAAGCGTTTGAGTGCTTCGGCGGTGATGCCCTTGGTATTGATGACTTTCCGCATGGCATCGTTGGGGACGATGACCTCATGCGTGCCAATGCGTCCCTTATAGCCGATGTCACTGCAGGTACGACACCCCTTGGGACGGTAGAGAGTAATATCGGCTTGCGCGGGGATGCCGACCAGGGCCTTTTCTTCTGCGGTGGGCTGATAAGCCTCCTTACACTCGTTGCAGAGACGGCGTAACAGGCGCTGGGTGCACACCAAAACGATCGAGGAGCTGACCATAAACGGCTCAATGCCCATCTCGATCAGGCGGATGATAGTCGAAGCCGCGTCATTAGTGTGCAGGGTGGAGAGCAGGAGGTGGCCGGTGAGGGCGGCTTCGACCGCGATCTCGGCGGTCTCGCGGTCGCGAATTTCGCCCACCAAAATGACGTCAGGGTCTTGGCGCAAATAGCTGCGCAGCGCCCGCTCGAAGGTGAGCCCAATCTCGCGGTGCATCTGCATCTGATTGACCCCCGGCAGCGTATACTCAATCGGATCCTCGACCGTCTGAATATTCATATCGGGTTTCTGAATCTCATTGAGGGCGGCATAGAGGGTCATCGACTTCCCGGAGCCGGTCGGGCCGACGTGCAGAATCATGCCATAGGGAGTGGTGATCTTTTCGCGGTAGAGCTCCAGATTGCGCGGCGAGAAGCCTAAGTCAACCAGGGGCAAAACGGCTTTGCGCTTGTCGAGGATACGTAAGACGACTTTTTCCCCGAAGTTCATCGGTGCGGTCGCCATCCGCAGGTCGAAGTCGAGACCTTTGTTCGAGAATTTCTTAAACACGATGCGGCCGTCCTGCGGCAGCCGCCGCTCGACGATGTCGAGTCCGCTCATGACTTTGAGACGCGAGACCAGCGGGCGAATCAGACTTTGCGGCTGGAGTCGATTGACAATGCGCATCGCCCCGTCGATGCGATAGCGGATGATCACCTCATCTTCCCAGGGTTCAATGTGAATATCGGAAGCGCCCATCGTATACGCGTGCTCAATCAGTTGGTTAGTGAGTACGATGATCGGTTCTGATTCTTCGGTTGATTCTTCGGCGACACGGATCGTCTCGGCCTCAGGCTGGTAACGTTTGCGCAATTGCTGCTCGATGTTTGACATCGAGGCTTTCCGGCGAATCTCGTTGCCCTGAGCTGAGGCTTCTTCGAAGAGAGAGATGATGTTTTGCGGCTCAGTCACGAACAGTTTGGGCGGTTGAGAGTGTTCTCTGCGCTTCTTGAGGAGTTGGACCAACTCCCAGTTAAAAGGGTTGCTGAGGGCAAAAGTGTAGTCATCGGTAGCAGCTTCTTTGAGCGCGACGACCAAATTCGTCTGACAAAAGGGTGGTGGTAACACCCCGAGGGCAACCTCCTCTGGACGGAACTGGGGAAGATACGAGAGGCGGAGGAAGTCTGCCACGTTTTGCGCCATCTGCGCGGGAGTGAGACCTAAATCGGGAGCGAGGGCATACATCTGCGGCGGTGTGAGGGTCGGGAGTATGGCCCGCTTTGGTGGAGTCAGAGAGAGGTGAGTGGACAGGAAAGTCTTGAATTGCAGAAAATCAGCGGCTTGGGTCTCTGACCGTCGGGGTAGAGGGGTCTTGAGGTCTCGCCAGCTAGCCTTGGTTTTGAGGTGTGAAGCGACTTTTTGCAGGAGGACTTCATTGGGGGTAGGCTTGACCAGGTAATCGACCGCGCCGAGCGCGAAAGCCCGAGTTTTGTCTTCTTCCTCTTCTCGGGCGGTGCAAAAAATAACCGGGATGTACGAGAGGTCTTTGTCTTGTTGGAGTTTGGCGCAGACTTCGTAGCCATCCAGCCCCGGCATCATGACATCGAGCAAAATGAGGTCAGGCTTGGTGGTCTGGAGGACCTGCAGGGCGCGCTCCCCGCTCTCGGCGGTGAGTGTGGTGTAGCCGTTATTCGCGAGCAGTCGCTCCATAACTCGTAGTGTGACTCTATCGTCGTCAACACAGAGGATGGTGGATTGAGTAGGATTCGCCATGGTTCATCTCCGTTTTGGTGAAAGGTTCTTTTGTCTTTACGTAGTGAGCTCCGTGCTCAGAGGGGTGAGTGCCGACTGAAGGCGTGCGAGTTCGTGTTCGAGCGTCAGCAGCACGGCCGGGGCTTGGCTGAGGTCGCCGGTCCGTGCCAGTTTTTCCAGGTTCGCCGCCGCATTGAAAACCTCTGGGGCGCTAAAGTTTCCTACCGAGCCCTTCAACGTATGGGCTGCATACACCAGCGCTTTGGTATCTTGATTGACGAGAGCAGCTCGGAGATTCGTCAGGAGTGTGGCAGAGTCTTGCAGAAAGAGTGTCACCATTTCGCCGAGCAGAGTCCGGTCTCCTTCCACACGCTTCAAGGTTTCTTCAAGGTTGAAGACGGAAACCGCAGGAGAGGCAGGAGGTGGCGGTGGAGGAGATATCACAGACGCGGAGCCAGCAAAACCAGTCCAATGGGCGAGAACGGCCTTGAGGTCCTCAGGCCTGACGGGTTTGGGCAAATAATCGTCCATCCCCGCCTCCAGGCAGCGCTCTCTATCTCCGCGCATCGCGTTGGCGGTCATGGCGATGATGGGGAGATGAGTGCCCGTGATATTCTCCCGCGCGCGAATCTCTCTGGTCGCCTCGAAACCGTCCAATTCCGGCATTTGACAATCCATGAGGACGGCGGAGTAAGGGATGTGGCTGAGCGCTTCGAGCGCTTCGCGGCCATCGGCTACGACGTCAGCTCGGTAACCGAGCTTCGCCAGCATATGGACTGCGAGTTTTTGATTCACTGCGTTGTCTTCGGCTATGAGGACCAGTGGACGATGCTGTAGGGCCGTCTCTTCCCGCAGAGGCGGAGCAAGGCGGGGAGTCCGCTGAGGTCTGTCTTTCGGCAGGGCTTGACTGAAGGTCGTCGCGAGGCAGTCGAAAAGTTGCGATTGGCGCACGGGCTTAGTCAGCCAGGCGGCGATACGCGTGTAGTCGGCGGCCTTCGCGTCACTGCGTTGCCCTAAGGAGCTCAGCATCACCAACTTGAGAGGAGCCAAAGAAGGATCGGCAACGATGGCCTGGGCCAGATCGAGTCCGTTCATCTCCGGCATATAGTAGTCGAGCAGCGCCAGGTCGTAAGGCTCATTGTGGTCTACGGCTGTGCGCAACGCCGCGAGTCCCTGTGGACCTCCCTCGACGCTCGCGCTTTGCAT
>JACQEL010000426.1 GCA_016200595.1 Deltaproteobacteria bacterium | reverse complement strand
GCTCAGCACGAACGGAAATTTCCCCGTGTTTTCACCCCCACCCCGTTCGCCCTGAGCGTAGCAGAGCGAAGTCGAAGGGCCACGTCCTGCCAGAGACCACGCTAACTTAATACCATTGCCCTCGTACCCGGGCAGAGCCCGGGTACGAGGGCAGGCTCTGCCTGCCGGCGGCCGCTCGGGCAGCGGCAGAGCCGCCCGCTCCTTGCGGTCCCAGGCAGAGCCTGGGACCGAGAAGGCCTCAGGAACAAACGCCGTACGAGTCGGCACGAGAAAAACTCTCCCCATATCGCCAATTTTCACCAGCCCAGGCCCTGCCTGGTGTTTGGAGAGACGCTTTGGTGGGACGGCTCTACAGGCGGCGAAGTGAAAATCACCACTGGGCAGGTTCACTGTACTGTAGGCAAGCGAAAACACTAGAAATCTCGGAAAGCCCAGGTTTGACAGTCTGCTCAAGCTACGATACAAGCTCCCGGATATGTAAGTGGTATGAGTCGGCGGCATTTCTGTTCTCTTCGCTCTCAATCCCCCCGATTTAGTAATTTACCTCTAACCTTTTGTAAGGAACCCTGACATGTATCCTCATCGCCGTGTTGTGGCTTGTGTGTTGTACACCCTCCTTCTGCTCTGCGGGCTCTCTCCGCAAGCATTTGCCCGCGTGATGATTCTCGATAACCCGATCCGGCTGCCTTTCTCCGGTTTTGCCTCTTCGATGGCAGTCGCCGGAGACCTCGATGGAGATGGGGTCTCCGACTATATCATTGGCGCCTATGATCAACCGGTCGACAAAAATGACCACCAGGGACGAGTGTTTGTCTTCAGCGGGAAAGAGGGGAAGTTACTGAGGACCATAGAAGATCCTGCTCCGATGCCGTTCGCGGCCTTTGGCTTCTCGGTGGCGGCTGCCGGTGACGTGAACAAAGATGGCACCCCGGATCTGCTGATTGGCGCCTTCGGGCAGGAAGGGAGTGGCAAGGCGTTCATTTTTAGCGGGAAAGATGACAAGCTTCTGCATACTTTCCAAGCGCCCCAGCGACAAATAGGAGCAGGCTTTGGCTGGTCCGTCGCTTCCCTGGGTGACCTCAACGGTGACGGCGTTCCTGACCTGGTGGTTGGGGCTTTTGCCCAAGATGGAGATGGCAAAGCCTATGTCTTTGACGGTCAGAATGGGAAGCTCCTCCACACGTTAGCGCCGCCCCAAGCCGCCGGCAACTCGGCGTTCGGCTGGGCGGTGGCGCGGGTCGGCGACCTCAATAAAGACGGCATCCCGGATATTCTGGTGGGCGCACCGTACACCACGGTAGACAAGGTGACCGTCCAAGGCAGAGCCTACGTCTTCAGCGGCCACGATGGCAAGCCACTCTACACCTTAGAAGATCCTCAGCCCGTGGCGGGTGAAGTCTTTGGCTGGCGGCTCACCTCAGGCGGGGATCTCAATAAAGATGGCGTGCCCGATATTCTCATCGGGGCACCGTATAAGGACATCGGCACGAATCCAGCGCAGGGCGAAGCCTTTGTCTTTAATGGGGCAGATGGCAAGCTGCTCTTTCCCCTCAACAATCCTGTGCCACACCCCTATGCCGGGTTCGGCTATATGGTGGCCGAGAGCCCGGACGTGAATGGCGACGGGGCCGCAGAGATCCTCATTGGGGCGCCCTTTCAAACGGTGGACCAATACCATGTCCAAGGCGAAGTCTTTCTGTTTAATGGGCAGGATGGGCGCCATTTGACGACCTTTGATGATCCCTATCCGCACCAAGGCGCGACGTTTGGCTACTCGATTGTGTCGCCAGGCGATATCAACGGGGACAAGATTCCCGAATTTGCCATTGGCGCCTCTGGGCAAATCATCATGGACAAGGTAGCGGTGGGGCGGGTGTTCGTATTCGTGTCACAGCCCTAGCGGTTGCCGCTAACAGGCCGCTCGCTGGTCTGCTCTCTCACAGAGTTGACGGAAACCGCTCTCTGCGCCTACAATGCGCCCATCGTGGGAGGGGCGTATGATCGTGTCCCCCTCCCCTTTCCTGGAGGCGCGTATGAATCCCTCAGCCAAGTCGATGCTGACTCTCTCCCATCAATATGGCAGCGGCGGCAGTAGGATTGCTCGAGACCTTGGCCGCCGACTCAACTGGTCGGTGTGGGAAAAAGAAATCGTGCGCAAGATCGCCACGCAGTACAAAGTCTCGGAGGAATATGTCGAGGCCAAGGACGAGCGGGTTGATTCCTTCATTGAGCGCATGGTCGGACTGTTCGGGATGGGGGGGTTCGAGTCGGCCTATGAAATTCCTCCTCCCCTGTGGCTGACCGATGCCCAGCTCATGCGGATGACCCGGTCGATTATGGAAGACGTCGCCAAGGAAGGGCAAGCTATCCTGGTCGGCCGAGCCGGGAATCGCATTTTAGCCGGCCACCCCGAGGCCCTGCACGTCTTTCTCTTTGCCCCTTTAGCGGTGCGCATCGAGCGTGTGATGCAAGCCGAAGGACTCAAGCATACTGAGGCCGAGCGACGCATCGCCGGTATGGATAAGTTGCGGGCCGACTATGTGCATACGTTTTATCATGCCGATTGGCGTGATCCGGCCCACTACAATCTGTTGATTGACTCAGGCGTATGGGGTGAGGAGGGTACTGCTGACCTCATCACCTGGGCGCTGAAACACACGCCATAGAAAGTGATCGAGTAGTCTCCCTCCTCTTCACTTTCTGCTAAATCAAACCACATGGCATTCGTACACTTTACGACGTGACCAGTCAGCCTTGTCATTCTGAGCGCAGCGAAGAATCTCACCGCGAGACCCTTCGTTTCACTCAGGGTGACAGACCTGGTGTGCCAATCTTTTGTGGTCTGATTTAGGTTCATCCGTAAAAGGGGGTATCGTGGCGCATCCGACTCAAATCCTCGAAGGCATTCGCATTCTCGATTTCACCCAATGGCTAGCTGGACCACAAGCGACCCGCCTGATGGTCGATCTTGGTGCCGAAATTATCAAGGTCGAATTGCCGCCGAAAGGTGAACACAGCCGCCACATTCGCATCGTGCCCAAGGATGGCAAAGACGGGGCCATCCCGAGTTACTTCGTTATGCACAACCGCGGCAAGAAAAGCCTGTGTGTCGATGTGAAGACTGCGGAAGGACAGGCAGTGATCAAGGACCTGATCACCGTATCGGACGTGCTGTTCGAGAACTTCACCCCGGGGATCATGGCGCACTATGGGTTGACCTACGATGTCGTAGCGCAGATTAACCCGCGCATCATCATGTGTTCCGTATCGACCTACGGACAAACGGGGCCTTATTCTCGGCGGATTGGCAACGACCTGGTGGCCCTAGCTGCAGGAGGAATACTGCACATGATGGGTGAGCCCGACGGTTACCCGGCTTATCCAGGCTCGGCCATCGGCGACCACATGGGCGCACTCAACGCCTTCGGCTCTATTTGTGCCGCGCTTTTCCACCGCGAACGCACCGGTGAAGGTCAGCATATCGACTTGGCGCTAGTCGATTGCGCCTATAACGCCCATGATTGGGCGTTGGCCGCTTACAGTATCACTAATGGCGAGGTCGATCCCCAACGCGGTGGTACTCAACGAACCGGTGCGTTTCCCTATGGGGCCTTTAAGTCCAAAGATGGCTACATCGCTATCGGCTTAATTACCGACGCCCATTGGGAGGCGATGGTCAAGAAAATGGGACATGAGGAACTGCTGGTCTCGCCGGAGTTCAAAACCAACCGCTGGCGCATTCAGAACGCCGACGCCCTCAAGGTCATTATCGAAGAGTGGTTACAGACGCTGCCCAGCGATGACGAAGCGATCCGCATCCTTGCCGACGAGCTGCGGCTGCCAGCGGCGCCTATCCTGTCGGTCGGCCAATTTGCCCAAAACCCCTATCTCAGTCCCCGCATGATTGAAAAAACGCCGAATGCTGACTACGGTGAGCTTCTCCTCCTCAAGTCGCCGCACAAGTTCTCTAAAACTCCGCCGCGTATTCCTGGTCCAGCTGCACGTCTGGGACAGCATAACGAGGAGTTGCTGCGCGACCTCTGTGGGTATTCAGCGGAAAAGATCCAGGCACTGAGAGAGAAGGGCGTGTTGATCGAGGATAAAAAGGCAAAAGGGTAAATGGGAAAAAGGTGAAAAGCTGAAATGCTGGAAAAGAGAGGGCATTTTTCCCCTTTTTCCCTCTTCCCCCTTTTCCCCCTAAAAACCGAGTCCGCAATCTTCCCAAACCGCTAATTGCTATAGGTGGGAAAATGGCAAAAAGATCTTCCTTACCCCGGCCGGTGGCCG
>JACQEL010000425.1 GCA_016200595.1 Deltaproteobacteria bacterium | reverse complement strand
TTTCGCGGCCCCGGGAACAGCATCACCGATGCGGCGCGCGAGATTCTCTGTGAACGCGGGTACGCCTACGATGCGTCACCCTATCCGACGTTTGTGATGCCGTTGATGCGCTGGTGGTACTTCCGGCACACGGTGCTGACCGCGGAGCAGAACCTCTATCAAGCACAGAACAGCTTGGCCCTAGCCGTCGGGTCCGTACCTCTAGGTCTGATTACCGTGTACCGCGCGTTGGGCGGGGGGTGGCAGATTCGTCAGGGCCACGATTTCGTGCCGACGAACACGCGCAATGAGATGGCGGAGCGGACCAATTGGGGCACGTGGTTGACGCCCCAGTTGCTGCAGCCGCAAGGGCCGGGGCTGCCCTCGCCGGTTGACGTGGGGCCGTTAGTACGGCCACCAGAATGGTGAGGCTCGCATGAGACTGCTTGCTTGGGCACGAATAGTGTGGGAAGGAATACCGCCGATGCAAGAACGAAATTTTTCAGTTGCTATCTGGCGTACTGTACTCATGCTCCTGATCGGGGTCGCGACGCTTGGTATAGTCGGTGGCTGCAAGAGCAAGGGTGGTGGACCAGCCGCGGCGGCGCCGCCGCCGGGCGTCACAGTCGCCCAGCCTAAGGTCCAGACTGTGACCGATTACCTGACCTTTACGGGCAATACTGCCGTTATTGACTCCGTCAAGCTCGTCGCGCGGGTGGAAGGCTACCTGGAAGAACTTCATTTCACCGACGGCACCCAAGTCAAGAAGGACGATCTGCTCTTCACGATTCAGCAAGAGCAGTACAAAGCGCAACTGGAGCAAGCCGAGGCTCAGCTCGAAGCGCAGCAGGCAGCGCTGTCGCATGCCAAGACCGAGCTTGTCCGGTACGCGGATCTTCTCAAACAAGATGCCTCGTCACAGATAGAGGTCGATCATTGGCAGTATGAAAAGGAGACGGCGGAGGCGGGAGTACGCAATGCCAAGGCGCAAGTAGAGATTGCCAAGCTCAACCTGAGTTACACCTTGGTGAAAGCCCCCTTCGACGGCCGCATGGGCAGACATCTCGTCGATCCCGGCAATGTGGTCGGCGCTCTAGGGCAGCAGACTCCTCTCGCTGAGATCGAGCGCCTCGATCCGATGTACGTGTACTTCACGATCAACGAACGTGACCTCCTGCGCATCAGGCAAAACGAAAAGGCCACCCCACACCAGCCGATAACCGACAAGACGATACCTGCTGCCATCGGCTTGATGAACGAGGAAGGATTTCCACGTGAAGGACGGCTTGATTTTGCCTCGCTGAGTGTCGCGCCGACAACCGGAACGTTGCAGTTGCGCGGCATCGTCCCCAATCAGGACCACAGCCTGCTCCCCGGCTTATTCGCGCGGATTCGCGTGCCCACAGCGGAGCGACGAGACGCGCTACTGGTTCCCGGCGACGCGGTCAGCTTCGACCAACAGGGAGAATACGTGCTGGTCGTCAATGACAAGAATGTGGTTGAGCGCAGAGCAGTCAAAACCGGCGACCAGATCGACAACAGCCTCGTCATCGATGAAGGCCTGAAAGCCGACGACTGGGTCATCGTCGAGGGGCGCTTGCAGGCGATTCCGGGCCGTGAAGTGAACTCGCAGCGGGACGACCACAGCGCATCGGCTCCAGCCAAAGCCGCACCCGCCAGCAATTGAGGGACGACCAGGAACATGAGTCACAACTTGAGAACAAATGACGATATTCGGGTCTGGTGCGACCTCCTGAGGTTCCTTCCCCCCTTGTGGGGGAAGGTTGGGAAGAGGGGGCTCACGGCTTCTGCCGCGCCCGACACCTCCTCTCCCACGAGGGGAGAGGGGACCTGTAGTCTACGGGACAGGGAAAAAGGCTTAAGTCGGAACTGGTAGGCCAGGAGCCCTTGGCACATGTCTAAATTTTTCATCGAGCGGCCGGTTCTTTCCAACGTCATCGCCATTGTCCTGATCATCCTCGGGGTTGTCTGCCTCTATGGGTTGCCGGTCGCGCAGTACCCGCAAATCGTACCGCCGACTATTCAGGTGACGACCAACTATCCGGGGTCAAGCGCCGAAACCGTGGCCAATACCATTGGCGTACCCATCGAACAGGCGGTCAACGGCGTGAAGAACTCGATTTATATGCAATCGACCAGCGGCAGCGACGGCAGTTACACGCTGACGGTGACCTTCACCATCGGCACGGACCTCGACGTCTCTCTGGCTCTGGTACAAAACGCGGTCAACAGCGCCATGGCGCAACTGCCGCAGCCGGTCCAGGCACAAGGGGTGAACGTCAAGGAAGTCACCACTAATATCCTGCTGATCGAAAGCTTGTACTCGGATGATGACCGTTTCGACGACACCTTCCTGAGCAATTACGCCACCATCAATATGGAGAATCCGCTCGCGCGTTTGCCCGGCGTGGGCCAGGTCAAGATTCTCGGCGCCGGCGCGTACAGCATGCGCATCTGGCTCGATCCCGACAAGCTGAAGGCCTTTGGTTTGACGGTCCTGGACGTGCAGCAAGCGTTGCAAAACCAAAACACCCAAGTTGCGTCGGGACAGCTTGGCGGTCCGCCGGTGCCTGCGAATCAGGTCTTTCAATTTACCGTCAACACGCTGGGCCGCCTGTCCGACGTTACGCAGTTCGAGAACATCATTGTTAAGAGCCGAGCGCCGTTAGGCCTGGCGGCGCAAACTCTACAGCCTGCCACGATCGGGCAAAGCGCCGCGGTCGTGCGGATCAAGGACATCGCCAAGGTCGAACTGAGCCAGGAGCAGTTCACAATTTTTTCCAACTTGAGCGGCAGGAAGGCGGGGCATATCGCCCTCTACGCCTTGCCGGGCGCGAATTCCCTGCAGGTTGCGGCTGCCGTACGCCAGTTGATGGCAGAGATGAGTCAATCGTTTCCGCAAGGGCTCAAATACACCTCACTCTACGATACCACCCTATTCATTAATCAATCGATCAGCGCGGTGTATGTGACGCTCGGCATCGCCGGCGTTCTGGTGCTGGCCGTTATCATGATGTTCCTGCAAAATTTTCGCGCGATGCTGGTGCCGGCGACGACGGTGCCGGTGACCATCATCGGGGCGTTCGCGGCGATGGCGCTGCTGGGCTTTACCGTCAACCTGATGACGCTGTTTGCGCTGATTCTGGCGATCGGCATCGTCGTCGATGATGCCATCGTTATTGTCGAGAATGTTTCGCACTATATCGAGCAGGGCCTGACACCGAAGGATGCCGCGATCAAGGCGATGAACGAGCTGACGGGCCCTGTGCTTGGCATCACGTTGGTATTGACCGCGGTTTTCCTGCCGGCCTCGTTTCTGCCGGGCATTACCGGGCAGATGTTCCGTCAATTCGCCCTCGTCATTGCTTCAACCGCGATCATCAGCGCGATCAACGCCTTGACGCTCAAGCCCACGCAGTGCGCGCTCTATCTGCGGCCGCAGCCCAAGGACCGCAAGCTCAACTGGTTCTACCGGGGGTTTAACCGTGCGTTCGCCGCGCTCCAGGATCGCTACATCGCCCTGGTCAGCTGGATGGTGCAGCGCCCGCTGAAGATGGTGTGTGTGTTCTTCGCCGCCATCGCGCTCGCCGTCTATGGTTTTTCGATTTACCCCACCGCGATGTTGCCACTGGAGGACCAGGGATACTGCATCATTGCCGCGGAACTCCCGGAAGGCGCCGCCCAGCCGCGCGCGCGTGAGGTTGCAGCCAGCATCAATGCCGTTCTCCAGAAGAGCCCGGGCATCAAGGGTTGGGTGACCATCGGCGGGTTTTCGGCCTTTGACTCTGCCAACCTTTCCACTGCCGTCACCGTGTTCGCCATCTATCAGGACTGGGACAAACGTCCAGCGGGATTCTCACAAGCCAAGATCATCGCCGGACTTCAGGAGAAGCTCAAGTCGATCCGCACGGCGTCATTTGCCGTGCTGCCGCCCTCGCCGATTCCTGGGTTGGGCAACGCCTTCGGCTTCTCTATGATGGTTGAGGATCGCGCCAGTAACGGCTTGGTCGAGCTCCAGAAAGCGGTGCACGAGGTACTGGGAAAAGCCCAGAGCGACCCGGGGTTTCTGCGCATTGGCTTCACCACATTCAGCGCCAATAGTCCGCAACTGTATCTGAATATCGACCGGACGATGACGGAATCGCTTGGGGTCTCGATCAACGATGTCTTTCAGACCTTGCAGACCTATCTGGGCTCGACCTATGTCAACCAGTTCAACAAGTTTAACCAAAGTCTGCAGGTGCGGGTCCAGGCCCAGGCGGATTCCCGACGCCAGCTGAAGGATATAATGAACCTGAACGTTCCCAACCAGACCGGGCAGATGGTGCCGCTTGGCGCGTTGCTCAATTCCCGCCGGATGCTCGGGGCGGAACTTGTCACCCGCTACAACCTCTATCCGGCCGCCACTATCACCGGCATTCCCGAACTCACCAAGTACAGTTCCGGCCAGGCGGTCGACATGATGGAACAATTCGCCGCGCAGACCTTGCCCCCGGGTATGGGTTACGAGTGGACCGCGCTGTCCTATCAAGAGAAGCAGATCGGGAGTCAGCTCTATTTCATCTTTGCCCTGTCGATCACGCTCGTCTTCCTGGTCCTCGCCGCCCAATACGAAAGCTGGAGCGATCCGATTGCCGTTATCCTGGTCGTGCCAACGGCTCTGGTGGGTATCCTCATCGCCTTGGTTGTGCGCCGTTTCCCCATCGATTTGTATACCCAGATCGGCCTGGTGCTGATGATTTCGCTCGCGGCCAAGAATGCCATCCTCATCATCGAGTTTGCCCGTGAACTCGCGGCCGAGGGCATGAGCACCGTCGAGGCCGCTGTCGAGGCGACGCGCCGGCGCTTCCGGCCGATTTTGATGACCTCGATTGCCTTCATTCTGGGTGTGGTCCCGCTGTTGACGGCGACCGGGGCCGGCGCAGCTAGCCAGCAGTCGCTCGGCACCGTCGTTTTTGGCGGGATGCTCGCCTCGACTCTTCTCGCCATCCCATTCGTCCCGGTGTTCTTCGTCACAGTACGGAACCTCAGTGGAACGTCTAGCGAGCCGGAGCCGGAGCCGGAGTTAAAGCCTGGGGAACGCTATGCCGCACCAGCGGACTAACCTGCGCCCTCGATGAAGGTCTCGAGTAGAACTAAAGAGGACGGGAAGAGAGGAATTGAAGAAGGACGACTTCGACAGGAAGTCAGCATGGTATTTATGCAATTGAGACGTTATGCCGGGACGGCTTTATGCACAAAAACGGCACACCGCACTTTCTGCGTGGAGCAGTGCCTATGAACCGTGAACCGGAAAGCATTGCCGAAATCGCTACTGGATACGCCGGGCTGCTTGTCCTGACGCTCTTGGCCTTCCTTGTGGGGGCAACCGCCGGGCTTCTGGGAGTAGCCTTTCGGCTGGCGCTGGAGTGGGCCGAGCGCTTTCGTGACTCGGTTCTTGCCTGGGCGCACGGGAAAAATCTGCTTGGCTTCTTGTGCGTGATGGTTTTGTCGGCAGCAGCAACCGCCGTTGCCGCCTGGCTCGTACGCCGGTTCTCGCCACAAGCAACGGGGAGTGGCATTCCCCATGTCGAGGCGGTGGCGAAAGGGGAATTGCCGCCAGCGCCGTTTCGCCTCATTCCCGTGAAATTTCTCGGGGGCCGGCTGGCTATAGGCGCGGGTCTCGCGCTCGGTCGCGAAGGACCCACCGTGCAAATGGGTGCTACCCTCGCTCACCTGCTTGGCACGGCGTTCCGTCGCACTGAGGACGACTGCAGGGTGCTGCTGGCGGCTGGTGCGGGTGCCGGTCTGGCCACAGCCTTTAACGCGCCGATTGCCGGTGCGGTATTCGTCCTGGAAGAATTGGTGCGCCGCTTTGACACACGCACCACAATCGCGACGCTGGGCGCCTCGGCGGGCGCTATCGCGGTGGCGCGTGTGTTCCTCAGTCAGGGGCCGGACTTCCGTGTCGCACTGTCTCCTTACCCGGGCTTTGGCACAGTGGTTGTCCATCTTGTCTTGGGCGTCGTGATCGGCTTTCTCGGAATCGCCTACAACCGTACGATCCTCGGTGTACTCACGGTTGCCGAGCGGCTCGATCGCTGGCCAGTGGAACTGCGCGCCGCGCTGGTCGGCACTGCCGTAGGTGTGTTGGCGTGGTTCGCACCCAGCCTGGTCGGCGGTGGGGACGCGCTCACGCAGCGTACGCTCGCCGGTACTGAGACCCTCGTGATACTGGCACTGGTGTTCCCGCTCCGTTTCGGACTTGGGGCCGTATCCTACGCGGCAGAGACGCCGGGCGGGCTATTTGCGCCTATGTTGGTACTCGGGGCTCAGACCGGTTTTGTCTTCGGCATCTTCTGCAATCACTGGTTAGCGAGCGTGGCTCCACAACCCAGCGAACTCGCCGTCGTCGGGATGGCGGCGTTTTTCACCGCGGTCGTACGGGCGCCGCTGACCGGCATTGTCATGGTCATCGAGATGACGGCCAGCTTCACGCTACTCTTGCCGATGCTGGCGGCCTGCTGCGCAGCGATGGTGGTGCCGACCCTGCTCGGCGATCCGCCGATCTATGACTCGCTCAGTCAGCGGAGCAGCGGCGATAGAAAAAGGGTGCATAGCATTTGATGGCAACTTAGTTGAGAGCACACAGGCCTTCTGCCGTCCCCCCTTCGACAAGCTCAGGGCGAACGGGGTGGGGCTTGAAGTGGTTGGACAATTTACCGTTCGTGCTGAGCCTGTCGAAGCACGAACATCGCTAGCTGTATGTCCGCCAGAATTTGATATGCACCCATAGAGAGTCTAACCAAAACCTGACGGAAAAAGAGCTAACGTCAAATTATCATTCGAGAGGAGAAAAATTATGGCACTCAAAGAATACAAATCCGGAACCGCCTTCCCCGGTGTCATCGGTCGCACCTTTGACACGTCCTCGCCGGCGTGGCCCGAACCGCTGCGTGCGAAGGAGGGCACGCCCAACGTCCTCTTCATCGTGCTGGACGATACCGGCTACGGGCAGCTCGGCTGCTTCGGAGGACCCTGCGAGACCCCCACCCTCGACGCGCTCGCCAAAAACGGTCTGCGTTACAATAATATGCATACCACGGCGCTCTGCTCACCGTCGCGCTCGTGCATGCTGACCGGCCGGAATCATCACTCGAACGCGATGTCATGCATCACCGAGGGCTCGACCGGTTACCCCGGCGGCAACGGTTACATCCCGTTCGAAAATGGATTTCTGTCCGAGATACTCCTCCAGCATGGCTACAATACCTACGCCATCGGCAAGTGGCATCTGACCCCGGCCGACCAAATCTCGGCGGCAGGTCCATATGATCGCTGGCCCTTAGGACGAGGCTTTGAGCGTTTCTACGGCTTCCACGGCGGTGAGACCCATCAGTACTACCCGGAACTGACCTATGACAATCATGCGGTCGAGCCGGAAAAGACCCCTGAAGAAGGCTATCACGTGACCGAAGACCTGGTGGACAAAGCAATCAGCTTTATCGCCGACGCGAAGCAAGTCGCGCCCAGCAAGCCGTTCTTCATGTACTTCTGCACGGGCGCGATGCATGCGCCGCATCATGTGCCCAAGGAATGGGCGGACAAGTACCAGGGCCGGTTCGACGACGGCTGGGAGGCCTATCGCGAGAAAGTTTTCGCTCGGCAGAAGGAGCTGGGGATTGTCCCACCAGATGCCGAGCTTTCGCGCCACGATCCCGATGTCCCACACTGGGATTCGCTGTCGGCGAATGAAAAGAAGCTCTACGCCCGCATGATGGAGGTGTTCGCTGGGTTTCTCACCCACACCGACCACCATATCGGTCGGCTGATCGATTTCCTCAAAACCCTCGGCGAACTCGACAACACCCTCATCATGGTGATCTCCGACAACGGCGCCAGCTCAGAGGGCGGGCCACAGGGCATGGTCAATGAAGCCCTATTTTTCAACAACGTGCCGGGCTCACTGGAAGAGAACCTGGCTGCCCTGGACAAACTTGGCGGTCCGGAGTTCTGTAATCATTATGCCTGGGGTTGGACGTGGGCCGGCAACACGCCGTTCCGCCGCTGGAAACGTGAGACGTATCGTGGTGGCGTGAGCGACCCGTTCATCGTGCAGTGGCCGAAAGGGATCGAGGCGAAAGGCGAGGTGCGCACCCACTACGCGCACGCTATCGACATGGTCCCGACCGTGCTTGAAGCGCTGGGCATCGA
>JACQEL010000424.1 GCA_016200595.1 Deltaproteobacteria bacterium | reverse complement strand
GAGCTTCCTGCGGCTTGCCCTGCTGCTGCCACAAGCGACTCAAACTCATCACCGCTCGCAGCTCCAGCGACTTCGCGCTCTGGTGGCGCGCAATCTCGATGGCCTTGTGAAAGCACGCTTCGGCTTCGGCCTCCGCGTGGGTGCTAGGTGTTGGGTGTTGGGGGTTAGGGACTTCGGACTTCGGACCTCGGACTCCGGACTGTTTTAGGGCACCGCCCACCGTTTCTGCCTCACTCACATTTTGGTGGGCACTGCCCACCCTACGAACTTCTTCGGCCTCCGCGTGGGTGTTAGGTGTTAGGTGTTGGGTGTTAGGGACTTCGGACTTCGGACCTCGGACTCCGGACTGTTTTAGCGTCAGCGTTCCTTTCAGCCGATACAACTCCGCTTCGTAGACCCGCTCCCCGGTTTTCTCTACAAACTCCAACGCTTCGCTCAGCGCGCGCAGCCCGTCCTCGCTTTGTCCTATGTTTCCATACGCCTCGGCCAAAAGCGCCAGATGATGGGAGTGCGCCATCTCTGTTCCCATGCCTTGCGCGGTGATCATGCCTTGATGGATGTGGATAATCCCTTCTTCCTCTTGTCCTTGCATTGCTAGCGCCCAACCCTGGAATACAGTCCCATACGCCAGCCAGAGCGGAAACCCATGTTCGTGAGCGAGGGCGATTGCCGCCTCTGTCCGATTCTGGGTTTCTTGCGGTTCCCGGCAGTACTGATGAAGCCAGGCAGTGCATAGCAGTGCCCAACCCGAGGTATTCGGGTGTGCAAGCTTTTGGACTAAGGTCAGAGCCTCTTGGATCTTCTGCCATGCTTGGTCTGGATAGCCTAGACACCACAGAGCCACGGCGGCCTCGCTCAAGGCCCATACGCCGAGATCTGCTTCATACAGAGACACGTAGGAGCGGTGCTGCCGCGGGTCGTAGAAAGTCATAGCTCGCTCGAAGTGTTCTCGGGCTGATTGCCACTCTCCAGGCCAAAGTGAGAAGAATCCCAGGTCTTGATGGGCACACAAGAGCAAGGTGGAATCTTGCAGACGCTGCGCTAGGCTCAGGCCTTGGTTCGCCAGGTCGCGTGCTGTCTCGTACTCTGCCCGTAAGGTAGAAAAGACCCATAGCCCTCGTGAGACAACAAAAAGCTGAGGGGTCTCTCCTACGTGCTGACACAATTCCCGGGCGCGGAGGTAAGTATAGCTCACTTCTGGTGCACCGCCTTCTCCGTGTTCCCACTGCGACTGTAGTGGTGAGCCAGCTCGCTGTAGTGGTCGTCCAAGTTGGCACTGTAGAGCGCTTCAACTGCTTTGGCCGTTTGTTCGTGCAAGGCTTTGCGCCGTTCGTGCAGCATTGAATTGTAGGCCACCTCCTGGGTCAGCGCGTGCTTGAACAGATATTCCACCTCAGGGAAAGCAGGCTGTTCATAGAGAAACTCTTTGCTCTGCAAAGACGAAAATAAACGATAGAGTTCCTCTTCCGGTTGGCTGATGACCTGCCGCGCGAGGCTTAAGGGAAATTCCCGACCGATGACGGCGAGGTGTTGTAACAGTTCCTTTTCTTCCCGGCTCAGACGGTCAATCCGTGCCGCCAGCACTCCCTGCACGGTGGGGGAGATGTGGATCTCACTGGGCGCTCTCTCGAGCCGGTAATGGCTGCGCTCGCCGCTCAACACCCCTTCCTCAGCCAGGGTCTGGATCACTTCTTCCATGAAAAACGGCGTGCCCTGGGTCTTCTCTAAAATGAGCTGCTTCAGGGCGTACAAAGGCGACCGGCCGGTCGCCCCTACGGTCTCGCCCAGCAAGGTCGTGAGAAACTCCTCGGCTTCCTCCTTGCCCAGCGGCGCCAGCCGCAGTTGGGTATAATAAGTCTTGCTGCCCCACTCGTGGCGATACTCGGGTCGGTAATTCATCAGTAAGAAGAGACGGGCGCTGGCCACACTCTCACTCAGCGTATCGAGAAAGCCTTGCGTCTCAGTGTCGATCCAGTGCAGATCTTCGAAAATGAGCAGCAGGGGTTGATTGAGACTCTCGCGCAAGAAGAGTCGTTTGAGCGCCTCGAAGGTGCGCCGCCGCCGGATCTGCGGGTCCATTTGTTGTAAGGTGGAGGTCGGATCTTCGAGGCCCAGCAGTGCAAATAGATACGGTAAGATGTCTTCCAAACTGCGATCGAGCATGAGCACTTTGCCGCCCACCTTCTCCCGTCGCTTGCGCTCATCATCTTCTAGGGTGATCTCAAAGTAATCCTTGAGCAGTTCAATGATGGGAAGATAGGCTGAGGCTTTGCCATGTGAGACCGAGAAAGCTTCCAGCACCAGGACGCCACTCTGTGAGGTCAGCTTAAACTCATAGAACAAGCGCGATTTGCCCATCCCTGCTTCGCCCATCACTCCCACGATTTGCCCATGCCCGGCCTTGGCCTGTTCTCGGGCGAGTGCCATCTGGGCCAGTTCACTCTGCCGACCGACAAAACGCGTCAGCCCACGTCGGGCCGCCACTTGCAGCCGCGTTCGCAGAGGGCCCGCGCCCAGCACTTCATAGACAGTGAGCGGCTCTTCCACCCCTTTGACCTGGGTTTTCCCCATTGGTTTGCACTCAAAGTAGCCCGCGGTGAGTTTGTAGGTCTGTTCCGTGATGAGAATCGAGCCGGGCGCGGCTAATTGCTCCATGCGAGCCGCGAGGTTGGTCGAATGGCCCACCGGCACGTAATCAGTATGTAAGTCCTCTTTGTGGATCGAGCGGACCACCACCTCACCCGTATTCACCCCGACGCGCATCAGCAGCGGAGGATGGCCTTGTGCTCGAAGCTGGTCACTATACCGCCGCATCTCGTCCTGCATCCGCAACGCGGCGTACAACGCTCGTTGCGGATGATCTTCATGAGCAATGGGAGCACCAAAGAGGGCAAAGATGCCATCGCCGAGCGCCTGAGCCACGTAGCCTTCATAGCGATGCACGGCATCCATCATCACCTGCAGGGCCGGATCAATGATGGCGCGGGCTTCTTCCGGGTCGAGCCCTTCGATCAGCGCCGTGGACCCTTTGAGGTCAGCAAAAAGGGCGGTAATAGTTTTGCGCTCCCCATCGGTTCCTCCACGGGCTTCCAAGGCGGTGCGCTCCGCCAGTATGCGGTTAGCAAGATGCTTAGGGGTGTAGCTAATAGGGTGCTGGGGGTTGGGTGCTGGGGGTTGGGGATGGGCGACTACTTTCTCCTGTTTTGCCCTGTCCTTTTCGCCGGTCCACACCAGGACTTTGTTGTCCTCATCTACCGCGAGCTGTTCGGCATCAATTAATTCGGCCTTGAGCCCTTCGAGATACTCATCATCGAGGTTAAAGCGAATTTTGAGCGCGCGGTACGCCACCCGCCCCTTACTCTGCAGGAGCTCTCGCACTTGCTCCAAGATTTCATCAAAAGTGCTCATCACCCCTCCGCTAGCTCTGCCAACAACGCCTTGGCCTCTTGCAAGTCTTTGGTGTCAAACCCTTCGGTGAACCAGCCATAGATCTCCACTAACATCTGGTGAGCTTTCTGCTGCTTGCCTTGCTGCTGCCACAAGCGGCTTAAGCTCACCACCGCTCGTAATTCCAACGATTTCGCCTGCTGCTGGCGGGCAATGTTGATAGCTCTCCAGAAATAT
>JACQEL010000491.1 GCA_016200595.1 Deltaproteobacteria bacterium | reverse complement strand
GTGCTTCGACAGGCTCAGCACGAACGGTCATGTTCGCCACAGCTGCAAGCCCACCCCCGTTCGCCCTGAGCTTGTCGAAGGGGGGACGGCAGATGAGCTGTGCTCTTTCAACTCAGTTGCCCTCAAATGTTATGCACCCCTATTACCATCCCGCCTTGCAGCAGAGCGGGCGGTGTGTTACACAAAGACCCTTTCAGGAGGACACTGTGGCACGTATCTGTGAAGTCTGCGGGAAGCGCCCGTCAGTCGGGCATAATGTCAGTCACGCTAACAACAAAACCAAGCGCCGCTGGTTGCCGAATTTGCAACGGGTAAAAGCGCAAGTGGGTGAGTCAGTCAAACGCTTGCGTGTCTGTACCCGTTGTATCCGTTCGGGGTGGATCAAGAAAGCCGCCTAGTTTTTAGAGATCTCCAGTAAGAGAAGAGGCTCCTCTTCTACTGCTGTTCTTGACTCGTGCCACTTTGACCACTCCGCGCACCCGTCCGAGGTTGCGCATGACCCGCTGTAAATCCTCGGCGCTTGCTACCATAACTTCGAAGACGTTCAGCGCGCGCTTGTCTGATAGGGTACGGACATCTGCGCTGGTGATATTGATGCCAGCTGCGCTGATGGCTTTGCTCATCGCCGCCAGGAGGCCTGGTCGGTCCTCGCAGAGAACCTCGACCTTAATCGGTCGCAGGTTCTCTGCCCCATTGTCCCAACTGACCGGCACATGACGCTGCGGATCACTCTCGAGCAGACGCGAGCATTCGGTGGTGTGTACCGTCACTCCTTTGCCGCGCGTAATGACCCCAAGAATGCGCTCTCCGGGAAGGGGATTACAGCAACGGCCAAAGCGGATCAAGACATCGCCTATGCCGCCTACCCGTACCCCCCCGCTTTTGTCCTCGCGTGGGGTCTTCTGCCGGATTTTCTCGAGCTCGGCAGCGTCAGCGGCTTGCCCGACACGAGGTTCGTCGGGAGGGGGAACAAAGTGTGATAGAATATTTCCTACCGTGAACTGACCGTAGCCGATAGCCGCAAGGAGCGTTTCTTCATCCTTCAAACTGAGGGCCTTGAGCGCGGCCTCGATTTTGTTCTGCTTCCGCAGGGTCGTCAGGTCAAGATGATACCGCGTCAATTCACGTTCCAATAATTCACGACCCAAGGCCACACTGCGCTCACGCTGCTGGGATTTGATCCACTGGCGGATACGAGCCTGAGCCTTAGAGGTTTTAACGATTTTCAACCAGTCTTTGCTCGGGGTTTGCTGCGGAGTCGTGATGATCTCGATCGTGTCGCCATTTTGTAACTGATAACGTAACGGGACCAGGCGGCCATTGGCCCGAGCTCCGGTGCAGTGGTTTCCTACTTCAGAGTGAATTCGGTAGGCGAAGTCAATCACCGAGGCCCCCTGCGGAAAATTATAGAGGGCGCCTTTCGGCGTGAAAACGTACACTTCCTCAGTAAATAAGTCTTCCTTGACCGTGTGGAGAAACTCCTGCGGATCCTTCAATTGCTGTTGCCACTCAACGAGTTGGCGCAGCCAAGCAAAACGCTGGGCATCCTCTAACTCACGATCGCCTTCTTTGTACGTCCAGTGTGCGGCGATGCCTTCCTCTGCGATCCGATGCATTTCGTGGGTGCGGATCTGTACTTCGATGCGCTCGCCATACGGACCAATGACGGTGGTGTGCAGTGACTGATACAGATTCGCTTTGGGCAGAGCGATATAGTCCTTAAAGCGACCAGGAACTGGCTTCCAGTGGCTATGGACGATTCCCAGCGCCTCGTAACACTCACGCACTGAATCAACTAAAATGCGAAAGGCGACCAGGTCGTAAATCTGGCTAAAGAGCAGGTTTTGCGACTGCATCTTTTGGTAGATTGAGTAAAAGTGCTTGGGTCGGCCGTATACCCCTGCGGAAATTCCTGCTTCTGCTAATTTCTGTTGGAGAATAGCGAGGACCTCAGCGATGTAGTGTTCACGTTCAGCCTTTTTTTTGGCCACGTCCTGCTTGAGTTGCGCATACACTTCGGGGTGGAGATAACGTAAGGCATTGTCTTCCAGTTCGCTTTTCAGCCAGTAGATTCCCAAGCGATGAGCGAGAGGGGCATAGATCTCGAGCGTTTCTTCAGCGATCTCTCGTTGTTTAGCCTCGGGCAGGTACGAGAGCGTTCGCATATTATGCGCCCGGTCAGCCAGCTTGATGAGGATCACACGGATGTCCTGCGCCATGGCGATGATCATCTTGCGAAAGTTCTCGGCTTGGCGCTCTTCGCGTGTCGTAAAGTTGATTTGGCTGATCTTGGTGACGCCATCGACCAGGCCGCCGATTTCCGGGCCAAATTCTTTCTCGATTTGTTTCAAGGTCGTGAGCGTATCCTCAACTGTATCATGCAACAGACCAGTCACTACGCTCGGGACGTCGAGTTTCATATTGGTGATAATCTTGGCCACCTCGACCGGATGGACGAAGTAGGGCTCGCCAGAGAGGCGCTTTTGCCCTTGGTGCATGCGCTCAGAAAAGTCATAAGCTCGGGCGATAAGGTTCGCGTCTGCCTCAGGATGATAGATACGCACTTGATCGACGAGTTCACCTAGCGTCATAGGGGTTTCCTTCCCTGCTCAGTCGGGGAAGCAAAGAGTACAGAGGCAGTGTGGTCAGGTGTGAGCCGTGAGACCCGGGCACGTTCGGCCAGAATAATTCCCCGTAACACAGCTACTGCCCTCTCTACTTTATCATTCACCAGCCAGTAATCATACGAAAATAACTCATGGGCTTCTTCTCGGGCTCGCTGCAAACGTCGGCTGATGACTTCCTCTCCATCTGTCGCACGTCCGCGCAGCCGACCCTCCAACTCTTGCCAGGAAGGAGGCAAGACAAAGATCGACACCGCGTCGGCAGAGCTCGCTTTTATTTGTCGCGCCCCCTGCACGTCGATATCGAGCAAGAGATCTTGTCCTTGCTCGAGCGCCTCAGCCAATGAAGTCCTGGCGGTGCCGTAGAGGCATCCATGCACCTCGGCCCATTCGGCAAAAGCGTCGGCCGCACGCAGGTGGAGGAACCGGGCTTCGCTGATGAAATGGTAATCTCGTCCATCTCTCTCACCTGCTCGTGGAGCCCGGGTGGTATAGGAGATTGACAGGCGCAGATCAGGTACCAAATCGAGGATTTGCTGCGACAGGGTAGTTTTTCCCGCTCCAGATGGGGCAGAAATAATGAAAAGAATACCTCGCCGGAGGAAGATAAAAGGGCGCTCGTCTTCGTCTACCATAGAATTTACTCTATATTCTGCACCTGTTCCCGTAGTTTTTCTACCTCCTCTTTGGCTGCGACTACCAGATGGCGAATAGTGGTATCCTCAGCCTTGGCACCAATCGTATTGATTTCGCGCTGTACCTCCTGCAGGAGAAAATCAATGCGTTTCCCGACGGGCTCGTTACTGTGCAAGGCTTCGTTTAAGGCTTGTAGATGGCTCTGCAGGCGAACAAGTTCTTCGGTAATGTCGCTCTTTTGGGTCAAGGCTACGACTTCTTGCAAGAGCCGGCTCTGCGCGATCTCCATGCCTTGCAGTAAGGTGGTCACCCGCTCTTGCAGTTTCTCGCGCAACATATGTTGTACAACCGGATTGCGTTTCATAATGGCCCGCCTGGCTCTTTCGAGGACGGCGACCCGTGTGCGCAGATCACGGGCCAGGAATTTCCCCTCACGGCTCCGTTGCCGCTCCAGGGAGGTGAGGGCGAGCTGGAGCGCCTGTTTGACAGCCTGGATCTCGGCTTGGGTGGGTTGCGGTTTCTCCGTGACCTGGAACAATTCTGGTCGAGAAGTGAGAAAAGATATATCGAGTTCTCCCTTGATCCCTAAATCCTGCTGTAGGCAGGTGATCGCTTCACGATACGCTCTCGCCAGATCTAAGTTCAGATTAATGCCATAAGGGCGGAGCGGCCGGCCAGAGAGGATAAGAGTGAGCTCAATCCTGCCTCGCTTGACCTGGACTTGAATCATCTCCCGCCACTCTTGTTCCCAGGGAAGGAATTCACGGGGGAGCCCCATTTTGACTTCTAAAAAACGGTGATTGACCGCGCGTAACTCGATGCTTGCCCGGCCTCCTGGGAATGAAGCACTGCTGCTGCCATACCCAGTCATGCTTCTCATGGTTTCCTCTTCTGTAGCGCCGCAGTAAGTTCTGCTGGGCTTACATTTGCTGTCCCTACTTTTCCCACGACTATGCCGGCGGCGTGGTTGGCTAGAATTGTTGCTTCCTCTAACGTTGCCCCTGCACCAAGAGCGAGCGCACATGTAGCGAGTACTGTATCTCCTGCGCCGGTCACATCGAAGACTTCTCTCGCCATAGTCGGGAAATGCTGAGCCTTGCCATGGCGCTTAAACAGACTCATCCCTTCTGCTCCTCGTGAGACCAGCACAGACTCAGCTTGCCAGAGGTCAAGGAGACGATCACCAGCTTGACGGAGTTCAGTCTCGTTGCGAATCTCTATCCCTGCGGCCAGACCAGCTTCTTCCTTGTTCGGCTTAACCAGGCTAGCTCCTCGATAATGGGCGAAGTTACGCTGCTTGGGATCAATCAGGTAGACGAAGGAATGGTGTTGGCGCCAAGCTGCAAGAAAAGCCAGTAACTCGGCATCAATCGCCCCTTTGCCGTAGTCGGAAATAATCACTACGTTGCACTCGTGCATCTGCTGCTCGACGAACGCACGCATACGCGCCCGTACACGGCGATCAAGTGCATCGCTTTGTTCGTGGTCGAGCCGCACCACTTGTTGCTGACTCTGATGCTGCGTATGGGCAATAATACGGGTCTTGCTGATCGTAGTTGTCAACTGGCTAGCTATCACTCCGGCAATTCCTGCGCCAATATTGGAGAGTTCTTGCACGAGACGCCGACCGGCTTGATCCCGGCCCACACTACCACAAGCCTCTACCTTTCCTCCCAGCGATCGTATATTGGCTACCACATTGCCGGCACCGCCTGCGTGAATGCTCTCATGTGTGACCTGCACGACCGGGACTGGCGCTTCTGGGGAGATACGCTTCACTTGCCCCCAGATATAGCAATCAAGCATTAAGTCGCCAATGACCAGCACACGAACCTGAGGGAAGCGGTCTAGCCAGGTGGCTAGGTGTGAAGGAGCGCTCATGATTTCTCTTTAGGAGCGGTTAATGGGGTAGGGGTAGGCCGTACGGATAGCTGGATATGGAGGAGATCTGGTCTGTCTAGGCGGACAGGCCGATCAAGAAAATAAGCTTCTTCGATACAGGCTGGCCCAGGCGCTCTGGAGATCTCTACTGAGACATCAAGCATCTCCCTTCCAGGTTAGAGACGTATGATGTGGGAGCCAGAATGATCCTTCAAGGCATTGCGGCTATCCACAACAAGTGGGCTATGAGTGACAGTCATGGTATAGTCAAAAGCAGAATGATTCGTCAGGATGACAATGCAGTCCATAGATTGCAGAGTTGTGGGAGTGAGTTCTGCAGAGCGTAACAGCCGGTTTCCCAGTTCGAGTGTGGGGACGTAAGGATCAGAGTAGGACACTATGGCCCCTTTCTCGCTGAGTTTTTGCAAAACTTCCAGCGCAGGAGATTCACGCATGTCGTTAACGTTAGGTTTGTACGCCACTCCCAGACCTAGAATTTTTGAGCCCTTCAGACTCTTTTGCCGCTCATTGAGCGCCTCGGCTATCCGACCGACCACAAAGGTAGGCATCTCGGCGTTGATCTGTGCAGCCAGTTCAATGAACCGAGGATCAAAGCCATTCATCTTTGCTTTCCAGGTCAGGTAGTGCGGATCTACCGGAATACAGTGTCCGCCCAGACCCGGTCCTGGGTAAAAAGGCATGAACCCGAAGGGTTTAGTCTGAGCCGCCTCAATGACTTCCCAGACGTTGATGCCAAAGGTGTTGCACATCAGCGCCATCTCATTAGCCAAAGCGATGTTCACGCTGCGAAAGGTGTTTTCCAGCAACTTGACCATCTCTGCAGTCTTCGGCGAAGAAACTGGAACGACCCGCCCAACGAAGTGCTGATAGAGCAAGGCTGCTAACTTGCCGCAATAGGGGGTCGCCCCACCAATGACCTTGGGGATATTGCGGGTGGTATACGTATGATTACCCGGGTCAACCCGCTCAGGAGAATATGCCAAGAAAAAGTCTCTCCCAACCTGCAGACCGGATTTCTCCAGGATCGGCAACACTACCTCCTGTGTGGTGCCCGGGTACGTCGTGCTTTCCAGGACCACTAGCCGTCCTGGCTGCAGGTTATTACTCACCGCCTCGGCTGCAGCAACGACATAGGAAAGATCTGGATCTTTAGTTTTCCTCAGCGGGGTCGGTACACAGATGCTTACACTATCTAAATCCTTGATTGCCCCTAGCGCATGCGTCGCCCGGAGTTTTCCCTTACTGACAAAATCCCGAAGAACATCGCTGGGGGCGTCGAGTACGTACGAAATACCAGCATTGATAGACGCAACCTTCTCTTTATCAATGTCAATTCCGGTGACCTGAAATCCTGCGCGGGCCATCTCCACAGCGAGAGGAAGCCCCACATACCCCAGCCCGATCACTCCCAGGTGAGCGGAACGATCGAGAATCTTGCGTTGCAACTCTTTCCCAAATGCTGACTCGGCTTCTTGTTCTTCGCGCATGACACCTCCTCAAGGTCTCTCTCGTAAGATCCTGAAAAAATTTCTTTTGGTTACCGATAGAGTAAGAGAAGAAGAGCTGTATAAAAGCAAACCTCAAAGGGAATCTTGATCATGAGAAGCTTGGCTCAAGGTGAAGATCTCGGGAACTCTTCTAGCACAAAGCTCGCACAAAGTCTCAACTAAACCAGGAGGCAAGAGATTGGTCCACCCGACCCTAGCGCCTGTCCAGCGTAGGGGCGAAGCATTTGCTCCGTATAGACCAACGCCGTGGGGGAGCCTGACACGCAAATGCTTCGCCCCTACCCACGCATAGAGGCTCCTAATTGATGGCTCCAATTGCGGTCCCCTACTTAGCTACCCGTCATCGAACGAGCGTACTCACCACGTCACGGAGCTTCTCTGCAACCACCTGATGACCAAATTGTGTCAAGTGCAAGTCCGACTGGAAATAAAGCAGTCTCTCCGGCGTATTATACTTCGGGGCTACCGCTTGTAATGCTGGAGTCAGATCTACGAACGTTATGCCTAACTCTTGACTCTTCGCCTTGTAGTATGCTCGCTGCTCCTGGCTGAAACGAGGGAGGACAGTCTTAAGGGTTGCGTCCTCAAAGGCGACCTGCGAAGCATAGGCGGTGTATGCTGACGGGGTATATGACAGCACCGGCGTAAAACTATCCTGCTTCGCAAGCCTGGCAAACTCCTCGATTGCCTCTCCAAGAACATCCATATACAACTCGCCTCCCACTAACTTCCTCGCGTTTTCGACCTCGTCAGTATCGTGGTTTTGCAGATTGAACGGTACAGCTCCTTCCGGGAAGACGAGTTGATAGCGGAAGTTCGGCTCGTCAGCCCTGCTCATCTTGAGATATGTCGCGGTTGACCAAAGCAGGTTCACCACATAGCTATCCCGATAGATGGCCCCTAGCGATATAGATCTCTGCGGTTGAGTACTGTCTTTCTCCCCAAGGTGCTTTCGATAATCCTGGTATCTCACAGCATCACGGAGATCGTTGGTTTCGGCGACATTCATAATCACCAGCTTAGGCGCGCGCGGCCGCCCATAGCGCTTATAGATCTGCAAGTACTCGTATAACCCCACGCCCCCCATACCCAAATTGTACGTTGAAAGGTGACTCAGGTCGGACAGCTTTGCCGTCCACGTGTCCTTCGGATCTACAGTCGTACACCAAGTAAGGGAATCACCTATAGAGATTATATCTATCGGTGCGCGTGCATTAGCAGATTCAGGCGGATTGCAGAAGCCAAATTGATCCATCGTGACTATTTCGACTGTACCGGGATCTTTGTAATTGTGTCTGACCCTGGCAAATGGCTTCCAGATTCGTAGCGGGAATCCACCATCATCACGGTCGAGGGCCACCGTGTCGTTGATGGTCGGGAATCTCCCCTCTGCCAGCTGGCCCCGTAGGACAGGTTCAAAGTAGAACAACAGCTGATGGGGAATTAGACGCGGGAACAACCGCAGTCCAATCTCCAGCAGCAAGAGCGTTATCAACAAATTCGCGGCAATCAGTAAAACTACCCTTTTCATCAGTGCAATCTCCGCAGCGAGAGCGTTATCAACAGATTCGCGGCAATCAGTAAAACTACCCTTTTCATCGTCTCTTGACAATCTCCAAGCGGAGAGGCATTCCGTCTCGCTGGTTCAGAATAAGGTATAGATGAGAGGAGGGATGGCGGAGGATTGGGCGAACATGAGGAAGATCCCCAAAAGGAGCGACACTGACATCATTGGGAGCATCCATCAAAGTTTTCGCTCCTAGAGAAACACAAGCAGTTCTCCCATGATGCTAGCCCGGCGGCCCGCGGCACAAATCCCTTTAGCCCTCTGTCTTTCCATCTTTTCGGATAACACAGTTAGCCAACACGAGCGTGTCCATCCCGCTGCGTATGAAGGTCGAATACCCGTCACGTGGTGTGTTCACAATCGGTTTTCCGCAGAGATTGAAGGACGTATTGAGCACCACGCCGACATCGCGAAGCATCTTCCAGTTCACCCTGCTGTTGAGGCCGACTCCGCCCGCAATACAAGGCCACAGCAGTCAAAGTCTGCTGGATGCTAAAAGAGTGTGTAAATAAGCGGCGCGACAACGGAGCCTTGTGTCAGGACGATCAGGCTACCGAAAAGTATAAGAACGAGAATAATCGGTAACAGCCAGAACTTCTTGCGCTCTTTCATAAATGCCCAGAGTTCTCCGATAAATTCCCACATATGAGTAGCTCCTCAGCGTTAAAATTGGTGTTTCATGTGTGAACCAGACCGTGAGTCGAGGATTCGCTCTCCGAAAGAGAGTAGGCCACAAACTGATAACAGCAAAAATCCCTCCGATCAACAATCCAAAAGACCGAAGCTGCTTAGCCTCAACTTCTTGCATCATTTCTTCCCCTTTTCTTGCTACCTGCCGGAAGAAGATGTTCCCGAGGACACAGTGATAAACGTATCAGGATATCTTCTGTCCAATGACTACGAAGAATCCTCCTTCTTTATGGTCGGTAAACATCATTTTCAATTCAGCCAGGAAAAGCTCGAATGTATCTCCTGACCTTTCCGCCTTGAAGAGCCTTGTCTCCTCATCAGCGACGGTGGCAAAGATACTGGTTCTCGGAATACTCTTCACAAAGTTGAAGCCGCTTTCTTTAAACCAGTCCAGGACTTCCCTAATCGTATGCTTTGATTCATGTGGATGTTTGTATTGATCAGCAAACCAGGTATTTTTTCTCGTCTCTCCAAGATTTTTTCCCCTCAGTCGAGGATCGAGAGAACGAAAACGGTCTTGCGTGAGATTAAAAATAATACGTCTGATATCAGTAAGGATTCTTCCCCATTGGTGATATAAGCCAATAATAATGTATCCATTGGGTTTGACGAGTCTTGCTATACCTTTATAGCCACCAAACGGGTCGGATGTATGATGAAGAACTCCATTGCATATGACAAGGTCGAACGTCTCTGATTTGAAGACAGGGCGAAACAGATTCATTTGCAGGAAATGAACTCTCTTCAGTTGGTTCCTCTCTTTGAAGTCTTGCCCGAGCTTCAACGAATTGAGGCATATATCTGTTCCCATGACGGTCCGGTCAGCGATGCTCAAGAAATTGCTGAGTTGTCCAGTGCCGCATCCGCACTCAAGGACGCGAGTCCCAAAGGGAATCTGTTCATCCAATAACTTAGCAAACACCCCTTGTCTCGCTTTTTGAATTAAACTGCCAGCGTTATCGAGATCGTCGTAATTGGGAAAGGGCGTCTTTTCGTAAAAATTTCTTACAATATCAGTAACATCTTTTTGCGCTGGATCCCATTCATTGGGCCAGAACAACAGCGGGATGTTATCTGAAACTTGATAGGATTGTCGGCAATTTAAACATTGAATGATATCACTGTTCACTTCCAAATTACCTGCACATTTGGGACAGCAGAGCACATCATTGATTTGCTTTAAGTGCTGTATAGTCGCTTGATCCATTTCCCCATGCCTCTGATTGTTTAATTCCGGGTACATGAATGAAGGAAAAACTATGTGTTTATTTCTTGCATGGGACGTTCATCTTCTTTAGTCTAAGTCAAACTCTTTTCTCCAATCTGTGTCTTTTACCAAAGGCTTCTGGTTGGTCTTATTCAAGACATAATTTTGCAGAACCAAAACATCCATCTCCGTGCGCATGAAGCACCGGTACGCCTCCTCTGGGGTACAGACGATGGGTTCACCGCGAACGTTGAACGAGGTGTTGACAATAACGCCACACCCTGTTTTGGCCTCGAAGGCCTTGAGTAAATTATAATATCGGGGATTCGTCTCTTTGTGGACGGTTTGGATACGAGCCGAGTAATCCACGTGTGTGACCGCAGGAATGTCGGACCGGGGCACATGCAACGCTTCGATTCCCCAGAGGGCTTGCTGCTCTTTGGCGAGTGCGGTGCGGCGTTTTTCCAGGACCGGGGCAACCAGCAACATGTAGGGACTCGCCGTTTCCAGGGCAAAATAATCCGACAGCCGTTCTTGGAGGACCGAAGGGGCAAAGGGCCGGAAGGACTCCCGATACTTAATCTTGAGGTTCATCACCGATTGCATCTTTGGGTTGCGGGCATCACCGAGGATGCTGCGGCCACCAAGCGCCCGCGGCCCAAACTCCATGCGACCTTGGAACCACCCTACGACCT
>JACQEL010000490.1 GCA_016200595.1 Deltaproteobacteria bacterium | reverse complement strand
TTAAGTTGGGACTGGTGATACAAGATTCTCCCCTACAGGGTGTGCCAATCTTTTGTGGTCCGATTCTCAGTCGTAGGCCGGGATAAGGCCACAGGCCGTTCCCGGCGTGATCATCTAGGCCGGAAACGCTTCGCTTATTCCGGCCTACCTTCCTGCTGTCTTCATGCAAATGCAAACCGCGGTAAGACCCCTACTCCCCAGTTCGTCATGGTCACAGTATTCCCTGCTCAACATACTCCCGCGCAAAACGGACATAATTCTCGGCTGAGCGATGCAGCCTTTCGACCTCGGCCAAGGTTAAAGGGCGTACGACCTTCGCCGGGCTGCCCAGCACGAGTGAGCGGGAGGGAATTTGGCTGCGCGGGGCTACGACGGCTCCTGCGCCGATTAAACACTCTTCGCAGATTTCTGTACCATCAAGCACGATGGCGCCCATACCGCCCAGAGTAAAATCGTGAATCGTGCAGGCGTGCACGACCACATTATGGGCAATCGAGACTCCCTCTCCCAAAATCGTCGGCACCCCGCCACTGAAGACGTGGACGGTCGCATTGTCCTGGATGTTCGCCCGCGCACCGATGCGAATATAGCAGACGTCGCCGCGCACCACCGCATTGAACCAGACACTCGACTCTGGACCAAGCTGCACGTCCCCAATAATGTGAGCGCTCTGCTGGATATAGGCGCTCGGGTCAATCTGCGGGGTGACCCCATGATGAGCAATAATCATCAATGTCCTCCGTTCCGGAGAACTGTCATAGGGATCAGTAGATCGTTGGTCAAGGTCCGCAACTTCTGCCACGCTTACTTGTTCCGTTTGGGAGAAGGGGTTAAGGTCGGAGAAAGGAGGATGGTACTCATGCAGAAAATCATCCGCGCTGGCGTCCCGATGGCAATATTCCTTCTTCTAGGGGTGTCGGGAGTTTTCGCCCAAGGGGGCAGCCCCCAGCCGGATGGCTGGCAGGGCCCGAAACTCACCCCACAGCAGAAGCTCCCTACCCCTGCACCGCAACGTTCTGTTCCTTCCGGGAAGCAGGTCTTAGAGATTCCTTCGCGACCGCAACAGTCTCCGGAACCGCCACGGCAGCAAACCGAGATTACGCCGCGGCCTCAGCGTGAGTCTCCACGCCCGACCCGCATGGTGACGGTCACAGTGACCGACCCTCAGGGCCGGTATGTTCCTGGACTCAGCCGTGAAGATTTCGTCGTCTACGAGGACGGCACGCCGCAGGACATCACGTATTTCAACACCGGCGAAAACGAACCGGTCAGTATGGGTCTGGTTGTGGATGTCAGCGGTAGTATGCTCAGTAAAATTGATCGGGCCAGGTTCGCCCTGCGTCGGCTGCTGGCTACGATCCATCCTCAAGATGAAGTCTTCGTTGAGGCGTTCAATCATCAGCCGTTCTTGTTGCAGGACTTCACCGATAGTCGCGTGCTGTTGTCACAAGCGATTTCGGCTTTGCGCCCGGTCGGAGGTACGGCTCTCTACGACGCTATGCTTGATGGACTACGGCACGTTAAACGCGGCCGGTACCAGAAAAAAGCGCTGGTTATCATTAGCGACGGTGTCGATACTGCCAGTCTTTCCTCACTCAGCCAGGTAGCGAACGCAGCCCGGCGCTCTGACGTCCTCATCTACGCTATCGGTATCGGCAACCCGAATGGCGGTTTCGGTGTGGGAGGCGCACAGATTACCATCGGGCCATTTGTTCTCGGCGGAGGCGGCGGTGGGTTCGACGAGCAGATCGATACCCGCACGCTGCAGGAAGCGAGTGATGCAACTGGGGGTCGACTGTTTGTGTTGAACACGTCTGATGTGGAGAGAAATGCCAGTGTGCTCGAGGACGCGACCCAGACGATCTCTCGTGAACTGCGCTCGCAGTACAGCCTCGGCTATACTTCATCCCTCCCGGGAGATCGCTATCATGGTGTCCATGTCGAGGCCCGGCGCGCCGATGCCGAGCACCTCGCCGTACGAACGCAGAAAGGCTACGCCACCGACTAGCCGAGACACCACCGCTGCGAGGGCAGTTCAAGCCCCCGCCGGTCGAGTTTTGCCACTGCAGGTACGAGGCAATGTTGTCCGGGAAATTTTCCTAATTTATTCCGGACAGTATTAGGTACGGGGGGGAGTGTCACACAGAGCGGCCTCACGCAAACAGCTCGTGAGCTGTCTTTATTTTTTTCTCTTAAAAAAGTGTTCGCGCACTTTCTCACGATCAAGCGGGGTAGTAGCCAGCGTATCAAACACGCTGGCAAGGGCCTGAATACACCGCACGAAGTCCGGCCACGCAGTCGATGGGCCAGTAAAGGTCAGATGCGCCGATTCAACTCCTTCATGGGTATGCGCGGCTCCGCCAGCCTTGACACTTTGCACGTCAAAGCGATGGATCGGCGCATCAATGCGGAGATGAAAGACGTCGGAGTCGTCTTGTCCGACCGGCCGCCGGAGTTCCATGGACATCGCGCCATCGCCACCGTCTACCTCAACGATATACCATTCCCCAGGATAGGCACTGGAGACTTTAATCTGCGGGATCTTTTCTGATGATTCATCTGCCATGATTCACTGCCTTGTTAGAGAGGAGAATTTCTCCTGAGAGATTCGCTGAGCGTCGCGCTCTCAGATACCTCTCTCCAGGAAAAAAGAAAAGGCCCTCTAAAAAGGGCCTTTTCTGCTGAGTCTTCCGCCTAAGGAAAAGGAATAAGAATGATTACGATTAAAAAGTTGTCTTACTTCTTCTTCGCGGGAGCTTTTTTCGCGGCCGGCTTCTTCGCGGCGGCTTTCTTCGCTGCCATAGTGACCTCCTAGTTGTTCAGCTTATCAGCGGCTTCCCTCAAGTTCCTGAAAACGCGGTTTCTCTCGATCTTCATGAACTTTGGCTTGCCTTGGCTGACAGCTGTTTTGGGAACCCTTCGATTGTCTACGAGCCCTAGGCGGAGCCCATTGGCAGTTTTTTACCAGACAGAAACGGGTCCGTCAATAGAGAAATAGCATTTGGGAAAAGATTTTTTGAAAAAAAACTCCTGTCACATCAGTGGCTTCATCGACTTAAAATGCTGTTGTTAAAAAATCGAGAAATAAATTAACAGAACGTTCTAATTTTTTGCAAACAGTGTCCCATAGCTGTGTCGAGCGAATCAATTTGTGAGAACAGGTATTGACCACAGGGAGAGAGTCCGCTAGGCTGCTGAACACAGAGAGACGTCCGGTGTTGTGGGAACCCCGCCGTCTTGAGCCCGGCCCGAATGGCAACATTCGGGCCTTTTTCTTTCATTTTTCCAACTCATCACGAATAGAATACATCTTTTGCCGGGCCTCGAGGATATAGCCATCAAGGTTGCGGCGATGATTGGCGAAGAGCCCGCTGGGACTGCCGTTTAAAATTATCAGCGGGTTCATCAGAGCGGCCTCGTGTAAGGCTGTGCTCGTTTCGTCGAATAACTCCTGCAGCGCCGGCTTCACGCTGAGGAGTTGATGGTACTCACGCTTGAGCGCCTGCAGCAGCGCGTCCATGACATGCGCATACCCCTGGGCATGGTAGAAGTAGTCATAAGTGTGCCACCAGACACTCCTGCCATCGGCTTCCCGCTGTTTGTACAGATTCGCGTGCGCATCACCCAACAGATCAGTCCACGCCTGAAATAAGCGGACAAGTTCGGCATTACGGGTAGTGATAGGCCGTGAGCGCTGCGAGCCATCGCGTAAGCCGGCAACGTAGTCACGTAACTTTCTGATAGCCCGGGAGAAGCGACTCTCTGCCGACGGGAACCAGAATTTCCTGGCGTCGTTGCGCAATAACGTATCGGCCTCCAGCAAGTCGGGGTCATACTCGTTACTGGAGACCTTGGTGAGATTATCCTTAAAGACCCGCATGCTCTCGCGCACCGCCTGCAGGATGCCGAGTTGTCGGTTGGCATTGTCATCGGCCCCCACAGCCGGCCCCCACAGGAAAAAGTCATTCGGCCGCCAGCCAAAGGGGCTATGGAGTTCATGATCCATGAGGGCAATCAAGGTGGTGGCGAAAATCTCGCCAGGTTGGAACGGTTGGCCAGGCGGATACTGAGTATCCAAATCCACCAGCAGCTGATCATGGCGGCCCTGAGCGACCCACAGCAACAGCCCTCCGGTGATCCACACTCCTAAGACAAGCAGAACCACAATCGTTATACGGCGCACAAGGAGGAGATCTTACGCTCCTTGCGCCGCTCCGACAACTTAGGCAGACACTTGTCTGGCTCACGAATCTTGGCACGTCTTGCTTTTCTGTCGGGTTCTGTGCCAAATTTTGCCGAGTCCCATCCACAGAGGTGTCGTTATGAGCATGATTGTCGTCGATCCCACCGATCCCCAGGCTGATGTCCACTCTTTCACTCAGGCGTTGCAGGCAGCACGCGCCGGAGATGTTATCCTGCTCACCCCAGGGGTCTACTCGCCAACGCGTACCGGAGAAGTCTTGCCGCTGAAAATTCCGGCCGAGGTCGCCGTTGCCGGCGCAGGCAAAGAGCTGAGCATTATTGACGGAGAAGGGCTCTTCGAGCCGTCTTTTAATCCAATCCGCCCCGAGGTCTCGGTCATAGTTCTCGATGACGGAGTCACCCTTAGTGGCGTCACGGTTACCAATGGCGGTGGACACGGGATCGGGGTCCCGCCTGGGGTCTCGGCAGCAATTCATAATTGTACGGTCAGTCGCCATGGTGACCACGGTGTTTTTCTCTGTGGTGTTACTGAAGCAATTGTCACCGGTTGTGTTTTTCAGGAAAATGGCTTGAAACGTTTCGAGCCGGCGTTACCGCGCGCTGCTGGCGCTCGCCAAGGCCATCATATTTTTGCTGAGGCGCGACACGGACAACGCAACCGCTTAGTGATTAGTGATAACACCATGCACGGCTGTTTCGCCGATGGCATTGCCTTTATCTGCTTCTTTCCCGAAGCGGACGGCGTCTCTTTCAGTGCTACGATCGTGCGGAACACCATTGAAGCGAGCGAGCGTGGCGGGTTGCTCTTTTCCTGCTCTTTCGGTCCCTCGCACAATCGACTGCGCCTCACTGTCACTGACAACATTCTTCGCGCGAACAAGCAGTTTGGCCTCAGCATTATGACAGCCGTTCCGCTCGCCGACAAAGTGCCGCAGGACAGCGCAGTCACTGCCCTGGTGACGGGCAATGAGATCTCGGCGAGTCCGATCGGGGTTTTGCTGCAAGGCGCGGTCAGTGAAGCGCATCATAATATTTGTCAGGCAACGCTTGACCGCAACCGCATCTCAAATTGTAGTAGGAACGCGATACGCCTGGTCGGGGCAGTGGGAGTGGACGGGGTAGATACCAGAGAGAATTCACTGCTGGCAGCGGTGTCACGAAACTCCCTCAGTGGCAGCACCCCGCTTGTCGTCATCCAAGGCGCTGCAGGAGCCGGAAACTTACAGCAGAACACGGTCAAGGTCCGGCTGCACGGGAACCAGGGAGACACCTCATCGGAGCAGGCAATCATGATCAGTGATGGACGCGCGGGAAATCGAGCCGAAGTACTGGCGGGAAGCCAGGCGCACACGCGGACTGATAAGGATTTGCTGAGATAAATGAAGCGTGCGCGTAATTCCCAGCTCTGTATGGTCAAGGATTGCGGGCACTTGTAGTAGCGCGGCTGCTCTCAATCTGTGCGTCGGGGGCAGGAGAAATGCCTTCAGGCTTCGACTTCGCTCGCGCGTAGCCTGTCCTGAGCTTGCCGAAGCCTGTCCTGAGCGTAGCTCAGCACGAACGGGGTTGGCTGTCTCCGGTTTGTCTCCGTTCGTCCTGAGTGCCCTATAGCGCGAGGCGCTAATCGAGCCGCACAAGAACGGAGCCGTAGCCCGGATGCAATCCGGGATTCTCCGCTCACCTCTCCCGGATTCCGCTCCGCTCCATCCAGGCTACACCCCGCACGACCGATTTGTTCATGAGCAGCGTAACCGCCGCAGGCGGTGAAGTCGAAGGGCACACCCAGCGCACAGGTTTAACGTAGACACGGCAGTCGGGTATGCTCGCGCACCATCTCCGTGGAGCAAAAACCGGTATGCAAGCGCACCCTACGTACGGGCGGCATGATCCTCAGCAATCGACCCGCACAGTAAGCATTAGAGTCCGACAAACAGCTTCACCCGTTTTTCTGGCTCCATTACCCCACGTCCAGTCTCTGCTAGTGCGCGCGAGATCAAGGTTGAGTTGAAGCCAAAAGGAATCACCGGGGACGGCGGCGGCTCGATTGACGGCAGGAGAAAGGGAAGCCGCTGAATCCGCGTGTTGTAAACTAAGGCCAAGAGCTGCGGTAAGTGGATGACATCTTCTAGATTGTAACGCAGGAGCGTTTCCAACGCCCCGGCTTCTCCTTGCTCATGATACTGCCACAACAGGACCGCGCACCAGCCATCAAGCAATGCGACTGGCCCCTCGCGTTCTAACTCAAGGCTGCGCTCGATCTTCTTCAGTCCACCTTTGTATCCCAAAGCTGCCAGCGGGTAGCGCAAATCGATATGCGCGTGCGCCAGCGGCAATCCTAGCTCTCGTCGAATAAAGGGCAGATCAAAGAGCTTACCATTGTATGTCACCAATAGTGTGAACTCTTCAATCTCTTCCGCGAAACGGAATAGATTCTGCCCCTGCACGTAGACTCTGGGCCGCTCTCCATCGTAGAGGCCGATGACTGTAATGGTCGAGACTCCGGCCGTGGTCCCGGTGGTCTCAATATCCAGGTAAGCGATCCGCTGGCCGAACTCTGGATACAGTCGCCAGTGCAACTGAGCAGAAAGTTTTTCGGTAAAATACTGCGCGTTGCGTCCTTCCAAAGCGCGTAATGACTGTTCCAATTCGGCACACGCCTTCAGCAGAAAAGAGGGCTTTTTCCTTCAAGCTGACTGCTGATCGCTGACGGCTGACCGCTTTCTATTGCTCGTAACTCCGTAGCACTCGCCCTGGACACGCACCGGTCGGCTCGCCATCGCGTAACAGGACCTGTCCGTTCACCACGGTGTAACGATAGCCCTCAGCGCGAGCGACGAGGCGTGCAGCTCCCCCAGGAAGGTCGCGGACAAACTCTTTTTCTTTGGCCTGGACTTTATCCGGGTCAAAAATGGTCAGATCCGCAGCCATCCCCTCTTGCAAAAGTCCACGGTTGGGAATCCCGAGAAGCACCGCCGGATCGAAGGTCAGCTTACGCACTGCTTGTTCTAGAGTCAGCACTTTCTTCTCGCGTACCCAATGGCTCAAGAGGAAGCTGGAATAAGTGACTTGACACAGAAACGCCACATGCGCACCGCCATCAGAACCGCCGGTGAGAACATAGGGATTGGTAGTAAGACCGCGCACGGCCTCCTCATCACCGTTGGTAAAGCCATGGATAAGGAACTGGGTTTCAAGGTTCTCGGCAATCGCGAGATCGAGCATCGCTTCCAGCGGGGTTTTACCCTGCGCTTGGCCGAGTTCCACCATATTCTTCCCGACCAGCGCTTGATGTTCGGTCAGGTGCACCGCACTGACAAAGACATCTTGCATACGCTTCGAGAACACTTTGGGCGCTGGATCATCGAGGTCACGCTGCATCGCCGCACGCAGCTGTGGATTCGAGAGGTTGGCGATCTTCTGCGTCCGTGAGCCACTGATTGCCGCCTTCCAACCTGGCAAGTCCTCGAACACCGCCCCGCGGAGAGTGAAGGTCAGGTCAAATCGCTCGCACAGAGCCAGCGGGTGAACGCGAGCACCCTCGCGGAAGGCTTCTTCAGTCCAGTCGAGCACCTGACGCCAGTGATTAGGCGACTCCCAGGTTTGCGTCAATAAGTTCCACACCACCGGGCGGCCGCTCTCGCGCGAGAGTCGCGTCATATACGCCATGTCTTCTGGGCCGATCTTAGGAATGCCAGGCGGGATTACACAGACCGTACCTCGATGGAAGTCTTTCAGCGTCCGCGCCAGGGCAACGGTCTCATCTTGTTCAGCGTGGCGGCTTGGCACCGGCAAGCCACCGCCATCAAAGTGCACCGGACCATAAGAAGAAGAAAACCCAAACGCCCCAGCTTTGAGGCAGTCCGCTACGACGGCTTGCATTTTGCCGATTTCCTCAGCAGTCGCTGATCGCTTCCGTGCCTCCTCGCCCATCACGTGATAGCGGATAGTTGAGTGTGGGGCCAAAGCCATAACATTCACCCCAAGCCGACGGTCCAACGCATCCAGATATTCGCCGTAACTCTCCCAGTTCCACGGCACCCCAGCCTTGAGACTCTCGAGCGGCATAGCCTCAACCTTGACCAGCATACGGGTGATGTACTCACGGTCCTCGGGCTTACAAGGAGCGAGACCAAACCCACAGTTCGTCATAAACACACTGGTAAATCCGTGCCAGCAACTTGGGGTTGCCCACGGATCCCAGAACAGCTGCGCATCGTAATGGGTATGGACATCGACGAATCCGGGTGCGACGACCAACCCCCGTGCATCGATTACTTCCCCGGCTGGGCCATCGACTTTGCCCAGTGCCACGATTTTGCCGCCGGCGACACCCAGGTCGCCATGATAACCGGGTAGTCCCGCACCATTGACGAGAAAACCGTTTTTAATGAGCAGATCATACTGCATCGTGTTCCCTCCTTCGTGTCTTGAGTAGGGACTGTATCCTAATTCCCCGGTTCTCGACAAGGATTCTTTCTCGTATGGGATGACCAAAAGATAAATTTAGTGTACTAGGAATGACGAAAGAGGGGTAACACAACCTTACCCCCATGAGGATGAAGAGATGGCGGGAAAGGGTGTGGTGGCATGTGGGTTCGGGTTGGTTCTCTTATCTTCTGCTTGTACGACACCGACGCTCAAGCTAGTGTCTCCGGTGACTCCCACGCCGGCTTTTGTCCATTGGAGCCAGGGCGGCGTTGCGGACAAGCGCCTCTGCGTTTTGCCTTTCACCGATCAGGCAGCAACCGACGAGCTCGCGGTATCCGTGCGTCAGAGTTTTGCTGGTCACCTGAGTGCTAAGCGCTTCTCCGACGCAGAACTGTATGAGATCGACACGCGCCTGAACACCCTGAGCGAAGACTGGAGAACCCAACCCAGTCAGCAGTTGGGACAAGCCTTGCAGTGTGACGCGTTAGTCTACGGTCAAATCCTGACGGCCAGACGCTTGTACCTGGGCCTCTATTCCCAACTCACGCTCGAAGCAGAAATCCGTGTCGTCGATACCGCCACCGGACAACCGTTAGTGACGAGCTCGTATGCGAGCAAGCTTCGCGCCGCTTCCTTACCACTGACGCCCATTGGCGTCATATCTAGTGCGGTGATGAACCTGTGGGACATGGACGACGCACAACTGATCAGGGCCATCGATGATCTCGGACGACATCTGGCCGATACGGTGCCGGATTTGCCCGCCATTCTTCCTGCCCCACGGGTTCCCGAACCACCCTCACTCCAGCCCATCAAACTGCCACTTGAAGAAGAAGAAGATGGGCCTCACGTCCCGGTGCAGGTAAAACAGGAACACTATCAGGTCCAAGTGGCCTCATTTCGCACTCCTCGTGAAGCACGGCATACCGCCCGCCTGCTCCGTAACAAAGGCTACCGTCCAGCTATTGCGCAGGCCGGTGGCACCTCACACGTTCAACATCGCGTGCTTGTCGGCCCCTTTCCTTCAAAACACGAAGCACAACAAGTCAGCGCCCGCATCCAGAAAGCCTTGCGTTTGACGCCGTCGATCGTACGGACCGCGATTCCTTAACTGCTCGCGAGCCCTGCCTGCTCACTCTTGTAATGTGCCGTGAGGAGTGCTTTAACCCTCAACGAGAGGAGAAATTATCATGACCAAGTTTGACGACTACGCCAACAAATACAAACACATTCGGATGGAACGACGTAATGGGATTCTCCAGATCCAGCTTCACACCAATGGAGAGACCCTTAAGTGGGGCGCCGGCCCCCATGAAGAATTGGGTTATTGCTTCAGTGATATCGGGGCTGATCCTGAGAACAAGCTCATTATCATGACCGGGACCGGAGACAAATTTAATGCCGAGTTCGATTCCGGCAGCCTGGGGAAGATTACCCCGCGCTCCTGGGATCATATTTACTGGGACGCCAAGAGGCTGCTGATGAATTTGCTCGATATCGAAGTCCCGATGATCGCTGCGGTGAATGGCCCGGCAATCATTCACGCCGAACTGGCAGTGCTGTGTGATATCGTGCTAGCGGCAGACCATGCGGTATTCCAAGACGCCCCGCACTTTCCTGGCGGCCTCGTCCCGGGTGACGGCGTCCACGTCGTGTGGCCGCTCGTGTTAGGCATTAACCGCGGCCGCTATTTCCTGCTCACCGGCCAGCAATTGTCTGCGCAGGAGGCCTTGAATCTCGGCGTAGTCAATGAAGTGCTGCCACGGGAGAAACTCCTGCCGCGCGCCTGGGAGTTGGCCGAGCAGCTCATCAAGCAGCCGCCACTGACAATTCGTTATGCGCGAGTCGTCCTGACTCAGCAACTCAAACGCCTCATGCTCGATAACCTCGGCTACGGGCTGGCCCTCGAAGGCTTAGGCGCGAACGACTATTGGCCGACAGGACAGGATTGAAAAGAGAGACTAGTACTACGGCCGCGTGATTCTGAGGGGTGTCATTCTGAGGAGCGCCGCGACGAAGAATCTCACTACAAGTCTGTCGTGGCACGAGATTCTTCGCCTCCGCTCTGCTCCGGCTCAGAATGACAATATCCCTCAAATTCACATTGACGGACTACTAGTTGCTGTCGTCCGCGTCGCTTTAATGGGCCTTGTAGAAGAAGTAGTCAGCCGTGTAAGGCACGAACGCCCTCACGCCGACGTCTGTTGACATCGAGCAGCCAGTCGAGGGCGCGACCCCTCCAGAGGTGTTCAGCCGCTGGATGAAGGTGGTCACCGTCAGCGTGTCGTCACCGGTCGGTCCCTCTTGGGTTCCAGCCATCGGAAGCAGAAGCCAGGGAATGGCACCGGGCGCGACGAAAGCGGGGTCGGAGGAGGGAATCGCCCGGCCCCCCCAGACGGTGCTCGTGTCCCGCGCGTGCTGCCACGTGGCGCGAATGGTGCCGTTCTCAAACGGGTTGGGGCTAAAGAAGTGGGTGGTGACTTGCTTATCAGCGTCGGTGAATAGGGTGGCCTCGGGCGTGAAGAGTGTCCAGGCGAAGCCGGAGGCGGGACACATCGCCGTCGGTGTGATCGGGTTTGGGCACGGCAGGCAAATGTAGTTCTGGGTGCCGACGGCGTGACCTTCGAGGAACGCCTTGTTCCCGGCTGGCACCTGAATCGCGGCGGGTACGGGTGGCGGTGTGACTCGGTGGGCGCGGGCGGGCTGCGGCAGCAAGACCGTGAAAGCCACGGCGAGAGCAGTGGCGCACGCACTGAGCAGGATGCGACGCGTGATCTGATTCTCCAGTGTCTTGTAGTTCTTCATACGATTGTCCTTTCTCATATGGTTAATGTTGTTTCATCTCCGTCTTTGCCAGCTCGCCAATCTATTGATGGGTCATGTCGTGATGCTCCTTTCGCTGATGCGCAGCGGTGAGCGGTTGATCGTCATTCGTTTGACACCCCCGAGGTCTGCCCGGTCTTACGGTCATGCACGAAAATGTCATACGTGCCGTTGGTGTCATGGGCTACCAGATTCATGGCTTTCGAGGTGAAGGCTACGAAGCGCCCATTGGCGGACACGACGGGGTTGTAGCTGAGAGGAGTGCCTAGCCCGCTGGCCAAGGCGTGCGGCTCCAAGGTGGTCTCATCGGCCTGAACCGCCGCTCCCGTCAGTCCCCACAGCACTAACGCTGTTCCTAGCAGCGGCCCCCAGTAGCGGCCCGCGCTTATTCGGTGTTTCCCTGTCGTCTGTTGTGTCATGATGCGTCTCCTTCGTGATTGGTTAGAGTGTTATCTCCCTTTGTTTTCTTTGCCTCATTACTTCACAGGTTGTGCATATCTGCGTCCTCCTCTTTCGTTTGCGTGAATGCCGTTCTCTGTGGAGAAAGGCGTAACAAATGATGGAACAATTGTTCACTGGGAGGCGGGAAACAGAGAAGGCAGATAGAGAGAGGAGACAGAAATAGAGAAGGAGAGATAAAGAGGAGAGACAGAGAGAGGGACAGAGAAGGAGAAGAGGCAGAGGCCGGGATAAGGCCGCGGGCCATTCCCGGCAAGATCAGGGGCTGCACTACTGAACAAGCCCGCCATCGATAGGAGTCGGGGGTTTACTCGTCGCGCCGCGACGGGAATGGCGGTGAGGTCTTCGTTCCCGGCCTTAACAGATACCGTTGATAAATGATCAGCTGAACGTTCACCAACGCGTAGTAGCGACTTTAGTCGCTTTTCTCACCGCCGCGGCGACTGAAGTCGCCACTACCACTGGGGATGCCGACGGCTGAGAATTGAGTTTTTCAACCCCCGATATAAGAGCCTATGCGGTTCCGTACCTTGGCGTGTACAGGGCGCTGTTTTCTCTCTCTTTCTACGTCTATCCCTGCCACGTGATCGGCGCGCGGACATCGGGTGTGTACGAACAGTAGGTGCCCGTTTTGATGGTGGTGGCGAGATGCTGTCCCAATGCGGGATGATGCTCGCCGATCTTGCGCAGGGCGAGCTTGATAGCGCGGGTAATGTTCACCCGTGCGCGTTCCGCAGGCGATCCCACCCGCCGCGCCCGCCCGCCAAGACCCACAGCACTGGTCAGTTCGTGGGTGAGAAAGTCGAGCTCAGCGGCCAGCTGCTCGCTCCGGCCTAGGTCATGAAATTGCTGCGCCTCGGCCAGTTCCTCCCGTAGCTCGCTCAACCGCTGCTTGTAGGCCGCTCGCGCCTGTGGATCAAGGATTTCCCCGGCGTCGCTGCACCCCTCGGTGTGATCGAAGAGTAGGTTGGGGTCCTGAAAGGAATGAGTTTCAGTCGGCTCCTCTCTCGGGTCCGCACTAACGGTGATCAGGGTGATGACATGAACCTCCTGGTTAGGCTGTTGCAACAGATGGGCAATGTAATGGAGGCCGCGGGCATCTTTGAGGCGACAGGT
>JACQEL010000489.1 GCA_016200595.1 Deltaproteobacteria bacterium | reverse complement strand
CGTCCGAAGTCCCTAACACCCAGCACCCAACACCTAGCCCCCAAGCGGAGGCAGAAGCCGAAGCGTGTTTTCTCAAAGCCATCGAGATTGCCCGCCGGCAACAGGCGAAGTCGTGGGAACTGCGGGCGGTGATGAGTTTGGCGCGTTTATGGCAACAGCAGAGCAAGAAGAAAGAAGCACACCAAATGTTATCCGAGATCTACAATTGGTTCACCGAAGGCTTTGACACCAAAGATCTGCAAGAGGCCAAGGTGTTAGTGGATGAACTCTCGTAAGCACAGGAGCGCGGGTGAGCCGTTATTGCGGCACGCAGTGCTCAAGCGCGGCAGTGCAATTCAACAGCAAAGAGGCGACAGATGCGGAAGAACTTGACCCCTGAGGAGTTGGGCGATTTTCTCGAACAAGGGAAATGCGCAATTTTAGCCACGCACTTTCGCGATGGCAGCGTCCTGCTGTCCGAGGTCGTATGGATTTGTACGCTATACTCGACCAAGTAGTTGAGCTGTTACAGAAGCGCGGACGGGTCACCTATCGCGCGCTCAAGGTGCAGTTCACGCTAGAGGACGAGCAGCTTGAAGCGCTCAAAGACGAACTCCTCTTTGCCCACCCGCAGGTGAGGGATGAAGACGACCGCGGCCTGATATGGACGAGCAAGCAAATAGTTGCCAGTGCTCAGTTGCCAGTGGCCGGTTCCCCACTCCCAGTGAGCTACACCCCGCTCCATCTCGCGGAACGCATCCGCGCGGAGCACGCGGCGCTGGCAGCCCGGGGCAGTGCGGACGGCGAGCGCAAGACGATTACCGCGCTGTTTGCTGATCTCAAAGGTTCGACCGCCTTGATTGAAGGGCTCGACCCGGAGGAGGCCCGTCGCCTCATCGACCCGGCCTTACAGCTTATGATGGACGCGGTCCATCGGTATGAGGGCTACGTGGCCCAGGCGTTGGGTGATGGGATCTTTGCGCTATTCGGCGCGCCGATTGCCCATGAAGATCACCCCCAGCGAGCGCTCTATGCCGCGCTACGCATGCAGGAGGAGATGCGCCGCTATGGCGGTCAGGTGCGCCTCAGGCACGGGGCACCGTTAGCCATGCGGGTGGGCGTGAATACGGGCGAAGTGGTGGTACGCTCGATCCACAAAGACGACTTACACACCGATTATGTCCCGGTGGGACATGCCACTAATCTCGCCGCGCGCATGGAACAGCTGGCCACGCCGGGGTCAATCTTGATTACCGAGGACACGCGCAAATTAGTGGAGGGGTATTTTGACCTCAAAGCGTTGGGCGCAGCGGCGATCAAAGGGGTAGAGGCGCCGCTCCCTGTCTATGAAGTGATCGGTGTGGGCCCGCTGCGCACTCGCTTACAAGTGGCGGCGCGGCGTGGCCTCACCCGCTTTGTTGGTCGCCAGAGTGAGAGGGACCAGCTGCAACAGGCCTTAGCACAGGCTCAAACTGGGCATGGGCAAATCGTGGGGGTGATGGGCGAGCCCGGGTTAGGGAAGTCACGCCTATTTTATGAATTCAAACTCACCGCGCTGAGTGGCTCTCTGGCGCTGGACGCCTATTCGGTCTCGCACGGCAAAGCCGCGCCCTATCTGCCAGTGATCGAGCTGCTCAAGAATTATTTTCAGCTCCAACCCCAGGATGACGAGCGCACACGCAAGGAGAAGATTGCGGGGAAAGTCCTCATTCTGGATCGTAGCTTGGAAGACACTTTGCCCTATCTCTTCTCCTTGCTGGGCATTGAAGACCAGCAATCCAGCTTGCAGCAGCTGGACCCGCAGATTCGCCGGCGGCGGACGTTTGACGCTCTCAAGCGGTTGTTGTTGCGCGAGAGTCTCAACCAGCCGTTGATCCTCACCTTTGAGGACCTGCACTGGATTGACAGCGAGACGCAGGGCTTTCTTGATATCCTGAGTGAGAGTATAGCCTCGGCGCGCATCCTGCTCCTTGTGAACTACCGGCCCGAGTACCGGTCTGCCGGCCAGGCCGGGCGACATGAGTGGGGAAGTAAGACCTACTACACCCAGCTCCGGCTCTCCCCGTTGGGCCGAGGAGAATCCGAAGAACTGCTCACTTTCCTGCTGGGGACTGACGCGAACCTCAAGCCCTTGAAGCACCTCGTTTTAGCGAAGACCGACGGGACGCCGTTTTTTATGGAAGAGGTGGTGCAGACCCTGGCTGAGGAAGGGGTACTGACTGGTGACCGAGGGAGCTACCACTGCGAAAAATCTCCGCCTGAGCTCCATATCTCCCCGCATGTGCAAGGAGTGCTGGCAGCCCGCATTGACCGGTTAGGCATGGCAGAGAAGGAATTACTGCATCACCTCGCGGTCATCGGACGCGAGTTTCCGCTGAGCCTCGTGCGCCAGGTCGTCACCCAGCCGGAAGAGGAGCTGTATCGGTTATTATCATCGCTACAGCGCAAAGAGTTCCTCTACGAACAGCCCGCCTTTCCCGAAGTCGAGTACATTTTCAAGCATGCGCTGACCCAAGAAGTGGCCTACACCTCCGTGCTCCAAGAACAGCGTAAAATCTTACATGAGCGCACCGCGCAAGCCCTCGAGGAACTGCACAGCTCTCGCCTGGACGACCATTACAGCGACCTGGCGCATCACTACAGTCGTAGCGGAAACGCCCAGAAAGCCGTGCATTACCTCCACTTGGCCGGGCAACAGGCCGTGCAGCGGTCAGCGAATGCGGAAGCTGTCAGTCATCTGACCACTGCCATAGCCCTGCTGCAGACACTCCCCGACACGCCCGCGCGTCTGCAGCAGGAACTCAGCTTGCACCTAGCCCTGGGTGTTTCTGTAGCGGCCACTAAGACCTGGGGAGCTCCCGAAGTAGAAACAGTCTACATTAGAGCGCGCGAACTCTGTCAGGCCGTAGGAGAGACGCCTCAGCTCGTGACTGTGCTGCTTGGCCTATGGGCGGTTTATATTACGCGGCCGGATTACCAGTCAGCCCTTGAGTTGGGAAAGCAGATACTGGCCGTGGCTGAAAGCAAACAAGATCCCACCCTCTTACTCGATGCTCACTATGCGCTCGGATGCACCTTGTTCGGGATGGGAGACTTTGCCGCTGCCCTAAAACATGCAGAGCAAGGAATGGGTTTCTATAATCCGCAGCAGCACCGTTCCCTGGCTTCCCAACAAGTATGGGTTGATCCCGGCATCGCTTGTCTCACCTTTGGGGCGTGGAGCCTCTGGTATCTTGGGTATCCGGACCAGGCTCTCAAGAAAGCCCAGGACGCCCAGGCCATTCTGCGGGAGTTGTCTTATCCTCTCAGCATTGCTTATGCCCAGCTCACCCTGGCCACAACCCATGCCGCGTGCCGCGAAGCGCGAGCTGCCCGAGAATGGGCCGAAGCCCTTATTGCGCTGGCGACGGAGCATGAGTTTGCGCACTGGCTGGGGTGGGGGACTATGTCGCTGGGCTGGGCTCTGGGCGAGCAGGGGCAGCTGGAAGACGGGATTGCCCGCCTCAAGGAAGGTCTAGCCATTTTTCGGGCGACCGGGTCAGAGGTGTACACGGCACATTATCGTGCCGTGCTCGCCGAGGTGTATGAAAAGGCGGGACACGCCGAGGACGGGTTCCGCCTAGTGGCTGAGGCGAAGGCGGTTGTGGACAAAACCGGGGAACGCTTCGTCGAGGCGGAGCTGTATCGCCTCAAAGGCGAGCTTACGCTAAAACAGTCCGGCGTCCGAAGTCCGGCGTCCGAAGTCCCCAACACCCAGCCCCCAACACCTCGCACCCCAGCGGAGGCGGAGGCCGAGGCGTGTTTTCTCAGAGCCATCGAGATTGCCCGCCGGCAGCAGGCCAAGTCGCTGGAGCTGCGGGCGGGGATGAGTTTGGCGCGGCTATGGCAACAGCAAGACCAGAAGGACGAAGCTCACCAGTTGCTGGCTGAGATCTACAATTGGTTCACCGAAGGCTTTGACACCAAGGACTTGCAAGAGGCCAAGGCGTTGCTGGACGAACTGGCGGAGGGCGGGTGAAATTCTCCGACATTGTCAAACAAGCAGTGGTCCTTCTCCGCGATTCTGGGCGGCTTACGTACCGCACCCTCAAGCGCGAATTTGACCTCGACGACGCCGCCTTGGCCGACTTGCGGTTCGAGCTCATTGAAGGACAAGAGCTGGCGGTGGACAAAGACGGCAAAATGCTGGTGTGGGTTGGTGGGGCAGGAAGCGGAGAAACAGAGGCCGTTGATCGAAGGGCTTGATCCCGAAGAGGCCCGCGCCATCATCGACCCGGCCTTACAGCTTATGATGGACGCCGTGCATCGCTATGAGGGCTACGTGGCCCAGGCGTTGGGTGATGGGATCTTTGCGCTGTTTGGCGCCCCGCTGGCGCACGAGGATCATCCGCAGCGGGCGCTCTATGCGGCGTTACGTATGCAAGAGGAGATGCGGCGGTATGCGGATCAGCTCCGCCTCAAAGGTGGGGTGCCACTGCAGATGCGTGTTGGCATCAACACCGGCGAAGTTGTGGTCCGTTCCATTCGCAAAGACGATTTACATACCGACTATGTGCCAGTCGGCCATGCGACGAACTTAGCCGCCCGTATGGAGCAGATGGCCACACCGGGGTCGATTTTGGTCACCGAGTATACTCATAAAATCACCACTGGTTACTTCGAGTTCAAAGTTCTGGGCGAGGCGCGGATCAAAGGTGTCGAAGAACCGCTCCACGTGTACGAAGTGCTCGGGGCTGGACCGCTACGCACGCGGCTGCAAGTGGCCGCCCGGCGGGGGCTGACGCGCTTCGTCGGGCGGCAGAGCGAGATGGCGCAGCTCCGCCTTGCCTTCGAGCAGGCCAAGGCCGGGCAGGGGCAGATCGTGGGAGTGATGGGCGAGCCGGGACTGGGCAAATCCCGTCTGTTCTATGAGTTCAAGCTGACCTCGCAGAGTGGAGGTTTAGTGCTGGAAGCCTACTCGGTCTCGCACGGCAAAGCCGCGCCCTATCTGCCCCTGATCGAACTGCTCAAGACCTATTTCCAGATTCAACTGCAAGACGATGAGCGGCAGCGCAAAGAGAAGATTGCCGGGAAAGTGCTGATCCTGGACCGCAGTTTGGAAGATATTTTACCCTATCTGTTTGCCCTGTTCGGCATTGAGGATCCGTATTCACCACTCCAACAGATGGATGCGCAGATCCGGCGGCGGCGGACGTTCGAGGCTGTCAAGAAACTGTTCCTGCGGGAGAGTCTCAATCAACCCCTGATGCTTATCTTTGAGGATTTACACTGGATCGACACTGAGACGCAGGGGTTTCTGGATGTCCTGAGTGAGAGTGTCGCAAGCGCCCGTATCCTTATGCTGACCAACTATCGTCCGGAGTATCGGCATGAATGGGGACAGAAGACCTATTACACCCAACTGCGCTTGGCGCCCTTCGGCAAGACTGAAGCCGAAGAATTTCTGGCGGCGCTGTTGGACACGACCGCAGGGGCAACAGGCCCTGCGCCTCTACTCGCCCTCAAGCAACTCATCCTGGAGAAGACCGAGGGCACGCCGTTTTTCATGGAAGAGATTGTCCAGGAGTTGGTGGAGCAAGGGGTGCTGGTGCGTGAGGCCGCAGGAGCACGGCTGCGGCCTGGGTTTTCTGCCAGTGGCCATGAACTCCTCCCCACCGACCTGCATATCCCGACGACCGTGCAAGGGGTACTGGCGGCGCGCATCGACCGCCTCGCCCCCGACGAGAAGGCGCTGTTCCAGCAACTGGCGGTGATTGGCCGCGAGTTCCCACTAAGTCTTGTTCGTCAGGTCGTTGCCCAGCCCGAAGACGAGCTGTATCGCGTGCTCTCATCGCTCCAGCATAAAGAGTTTCTCTACGAGCAGCCGGCGTTTCCGGAAATGGAGTACCTCTTCAAGCACGCGCTCACCCAGGAGGTGGCTTATGGCACCGTGCTTCAGGAGCGGCGCAAAGCCCTGCACGAGAAAACTGCGCAGGCGATTGAACAGCTCTTTCAGGATCGTCTGGATGAGCACTACAGCGACTTGGCGCATCACTACAGCCGCAGTGGCAACCCCCAGAAGGCAATCGAGTACCTGCAGAAGGCGGGGCAACAAGCCGCGCAGCGCTCAGCCAATGCGGAAGCAATCGCCCACCTCACCACTGCTCTGCAGGTGCTCAAGACTCTACCCGACACGTCTGAACGCGCGCAAAAAGAACTCACGCTTCAGGTTACCCTCGGCCCAAGTGTAATAGCTACGAAAGGGTGGGCGGCGCCGGAAGCGAAAATGGTATACAGCCGCGCCCAAGAACTCTGTCAACAAGCGGGAGACACTTCTCAGCTTTTCGCTATATTATGGGGATTGTGGCTTTTCCATATAGCGCAGGCAGACTTTGAGCCAACCCGTGAGTTAGGGGAACAACTCCTCGCATTAGCCCAGAGCAAAAACGACTCAGGTCTTTTGGTAGAGGCTCATTATGTGCAGGCGGCGATTCACTTCTGGTTTAGCGGCGAGATGGTCGCGACCCGCGAGCACGCTGAGCAAGGCATCTCCCTCTACGATCCTCAACAACATCGGTCCCTGGCCTTCCTCTATGGCAGCTTCGACCCCGGGGTGGCGTGTTTCGGGTACGCGGCTTTGGCTTTGTGGGCTTTAGGCTATTCGCAGCAGGGGCGGCAAAGGCTGCACGCGGCGCTCGCCCTAGCACGAGAACTATCGCACCCCAGCTCTTTAGCGTTTGCCTTAAGCCTTGCTGCTGTGTTTCATCTGCTCGGACACGAGGAGCAGGCCGCACAAGAGCGAGCAGAAGCAACGATCGCGCTGGCTACAGAACAAGGGTTGCCAGTCTTGTCGGCATTTGGAACTTTGTATCGCGGCCGGGCGCTGGCGGAGTGGGGGCAGGGAGAGGAGGGGATTGCCCAGATCCAGCAAGGCTTGGCTGCACTCTCGAGGACCGCCGGACAGGTGGGACGGCCGCATTGGCTGGCGCTGTTAGCCGAGGCGTATGGGAAAGTCGGACAGCCAGAGGAAGCACTGAGCGCGCTGGCCGAGGCGCTGGATTTAGTGGACAGAACGGGAGAGCGGTTCTACGAAGCCGAGCTGTATCGGCTGAAGGGCGAGCTGACGCTAAAACAGTCCGGCGTCCGCAGTCCCCAACACCCAGCACCCAACACCTAGCACCCAAGCGGAGGCGGAGGCCGAAGCGTGTTTTCACCAGGCCATCGAGATTGCCCGAGCGCAACAGGCGAAGTCGCTGGAGCTGCGGGCGGTGATGAGTTTGGCGCGTTTATGGCAACAGCAAGACCGGAAGGACGAAGCTCGCCAGTTGCTCGCCGAGATCTACAATTGGTTCACCGAGGGGTTTGACACCAAGGACTTGCAAGAAGCTAAGGCGTTGCTGACAGAGTTGGAGTAACGCAGAACGGTAACAATCAAGGAAGCGGCACCTCGCTCGCCTCACCTGAGTTTGCTATTGCGGTCTCCTTTTGGGTTCTGTCCGGTCACGTCGAGGCCAATAGCGGCTACCTCCCTCTGTTACTACTGCATTGTCTGGCTGAAAGAGATATATCAAAGTTGAGAGCGAGAGACACAGCAAGAGCACGTTATGAGAGCACACAAACGCAGAGAACTTGGGCAATATATCGTCGCTGACCCGGCAATCTGTCATGGTCAGTTGACGTTCAAAGGGACACGCATTCTCGTTTCGGACGTGCTGTACCTGCTCGCCAAAGGCCATGATTGGGATCGCGTCTCTTATGAGTTCGATGGCCGCTTGAGCCACGCAGCTATAGCCGAAGCGATTACCTTGGCCAGCGAGGCGTTGATTAAGAAGACTGAAAAGCGGCGGCGCGCGGCATGAATGTTCTTGATGAGAATATTGTGGTGTCGCAACGGGAACTCCTGCGGTCGTGGAAAATTCATTTCCGACGTATCGGTGGTGAGATCGGGCGACTGGGGATGAAAGACCACGAAGACATTATTCCCCTACTGCACACCTTGCAGCGACCAACGTTCTTCACCCATGACCACGGCTTTTATCGTCCAACCCTGCTTCATGCGGGATATTGCCTGGTGTATCTCGAAGTCGGGGCTGATGAGATTGCCGAATACATTCGTCACCTCTTGCGCCATCAGGCGTTTCGCAGGCGTTCCCAGCGCATGGGCAAAATTGTCCGTGTCCGCCACAGCGGGGGAAGCTATTGGCAAATACACCAGAAAGGAGAGCAGAGTCTCAGTTGGTGACCATGTGTCCTCCCAGCTTTCGCTGCACTGAGTCCGGGCTACGCCACTGTAGCCTCTTCACAATACTGTCCGGGAAATTTTGCTAGCTGAGGCCCAGGACTGGGGCTTTGCCCTTTAGAGTGCGGGAGCCGCGCTCCCGCTTTGGCTGCGCAGCGCTCCACGCTCCACGCCCGGGAACAGCTGGCGCCCGGTAGCCAAAGCGCCGTCCAGGCCAGCGCACTCCAAAGCTGCGCCGGCGGAGCCTAGAGCTGGAACCCGAGTGGAACAAATTTATGCTGGACAGTATTGACCTCTTCATACAGAGTGACGCACGTCGGGGGGAAGGAGAGCGGTGTCCCGGTTGGTTAAGTTCGTTGCTCATGAGCTTTAAGGGTTCGCTTGCCAATACCGGAAGCAACGCGCTAAAGAAACACCATGCAATGTGCTCAATGCGGAGTGGTCAATCCGGCAGATATGAACTTCTGTGAGGAGTGTGGGGCCCGGCTCGTCAGAAGATGCCTCAGTTGTGGATACGAGGTGAAGCCGGCGGTCAAGTTTTGTGGCAAATGCGGCGCGTCTCTAACGGGAGGCGAAGACGGGAAAAGGGGAAAAGGGGAAAAGAGAGAAGATGGTCTAGGGGCTAGCGTCCAGAAGAGTTCGGAGTCCGAAGTCCGAGGTCCGAAGTCCAGCCCTCAACCCCCAGCCCGCTACACTCCGCCGCACCTGGCTGAACGTATCCGGGCCGAGCAAGTGGCAATGGTAGCCCGCGGCAGTACCGATGGCGAGCGCAAGACCATCACCGCCCTCTTTGCCGACCTCAAAGGCTCTACGGCGTTGATCGAAGGGCTCGATCCCGAAGAGGCCCGCGCCATCATCGACCCGGCCTTACAGCTTATGATGGACGCCGTGCATCGCTATGAGGGCTATGTGGCCCAAGCGTTAGGCGATGGCATCTTCGCGCTCTTTGGCGCACCCATTGCCCACGAAGACCATCCCCAACGGGCCCTGTATGCCGCGCTGCGCATGCAAGAGGAGATGCGCCGCTACGGCGATCAGGTACGCCTCAAGCATGGGGTTCCCCTGGCCATGCGCGTCGGGGTGAATACGGGCGAGGTGGTGGTGCGCTCGATCCACAAGGACGATCTCCACACGGATTATGTCCCGGTCGGCCATGCGACGAACTTGGCCGCGCGCATGGAACAGATGGCGACGCCGGGCTCGATTTTGATTACCGCGTACACCAAGCAACTGACCGAGGGGTATTTCGAGTTGAAGGCGTTGGGAGCCGCGCGCATCAAAGGGGTGGAAGCCCCGCTCGCTGTCTACGAGGTGACTGGCGCCGGGCCACTCAGAACCCGCTTGCAAGTGGCCGCGCGGCGGGGCCTCACCCGTTTTGTCGGACGCCAGCGCGAACTGGAGCAGTTACAGCAGGCTTGGGCCCAAGCCCACCAAAGCCACGGACAAATCGTCGGCGTCATGGGCGAGCCGGGCTTAGGGAAGTCCCGGCTGTTCTACGAGTTTGTAGGAGCGACGCATGCGTCGCCCCAACACCAT
>JACQEL010000488.1 GCA_016200595.1 Deltaproteobacteria bacterium | reverse complement strand
TATGGCGACTGCGGCATCGTTGGCCGAGGTGACAATCATGGCCCGGAGCAGTTCGCCCAGCGGAAAAACCTCGCCCGGTCGGAGATTGATCATGCGACCGCCCGCACGACTGGCTCGGCGGCTAATGATGATCGGGGTGTAGAGGGCCACGCGGCCGCTCTCGACTTTTTCTAAGGTCAACAGAGCGACCATCATTTTGGCGAGCGAAGCGGTCGGCCATTGCTTGGTGCTGTTTTGCGAGAACAGGATTTGCCCAGTATCCGCATCGAGGAGGAGGACTTCTGCAAAAGTCTGCGGTGGAGGTAAAGGTGGCGACTCTGCCGAACCGAGCTGTGAGGGGCGGGTGAGTGAGACGGCTGGCGCAGGATGTCGAGGCCCGGCAGCGTGTGGCTGTACCACCTGGTGATGGGGCGACCGAGTTGGCCGCGCTACGCTCTCGCTCAGCAGCCCACTGAAGAGACAGAAGGCGACCCCTCCTGTCGCGATCAGCCCTCGTATCAACCATCTACCATTTACCATTTACCACCACATCCTCCTCCTCCATCACCTCAAGTTCTGCGGCTGCTGACTGCGCGAGAGATCAACTGGGCTTCTGATGGAGAATTTTATGCAGCGCACGCAGGTCCTCCCGGATAGCGTCTAACTCCCTGCGGTAATCGGTTTGTGGCAACGCGGGTGACGCCTCATCCTTCTCTCCCTCTTTTAGCCTTTTTTTTGCGCCCGCAATAGTGAACCCTTCTTCATACAAGAGATGTTTGATTTCTAACAGGAGTTCCACGTCGCGGCGCCGGTAGAGCCGGTGGCGCGACGGCGTCTTGCCTGGTTTGAGGACCGCAAACTCGGTCTCCCAGTAGCGGAGGACGTAGGGTTTGACTCCAACAATCCTGGCCACCTCGCCAATGCGGAAATAGAGCTTGTTGGGGAGCTCGACCTGGCCCACAGCATACCTGAATTTACAGCGGGTTAATCGCCTTTTTCAACACTGGACTGGGTTTAAAGGAGAGCACCCGACGGCCAGAGATCACGATTTCTTCGCCCGTTTGCGGATTACGCCCTTTGCGGGGACGCTTGGTATTGAGCACGAAGTTCCCGAACCCGGAGATCTTAATTTTTTCTCCCCGCTCGAGATGGGCTTTGATGATTTCGAAAATCGATTCGACCACGTCAGTGGCTTCTTTTTTGGAGAAGCCCACTTTTTCATAAATCCGCTCGACAATGTCCGCCTTCGTCATGCCAAACCCCCCTCTCTCTGTTCTCACCATTCCCATTGTCCGTTCAGGCTCGTACCTCGACCCCTAAGGTCTGCACCAGGTGCTGCACCACTTGTGCGTGCAGGGCATTGACTTCACCCGCTGTCAGCGTACGGTCCATTGCCCGGTAGGCGATCGAATAGGCCAGGCTCTTTTTATGTGCCGGGATCGGATCTCCCCGATAGAGATCAAACAGCCGCACACTCACAACTAGCGGATTGGTTAAGGCATTGATAGCGTCGGTTACCGCCTGTACGGGTAACTCCTCGTCGGCGACGATGGCCACATCTCTCACGACCACGGGAAAGCGCGGGAGAGACTGATAAGTAGTAACGAGGTGTGCGAAGCGTACCAGAGCAGTAAAGTCTAGCTCGAACGCCCAGGGCGTCTCCTCCAAGCCCAGTTCCGCGCAGAGGGTCGGGTGCAGCGCACCGGCAACTCCTAAGGTCGTCCCGTTCACCGAGAGCATGGCTGACTTCCCCGGGTGGAGAAAGCTCACCTCTCCAATACGATGCCAACCAACCGGCACTTGATAGTGGAGTTCACGCCACACTCCTTCTAATATCCCCTTGAGATCAGCGAAGTCGATCCGTCGGCCTTCCTGGCCAATGCCGGTCACTGGCCAAGCCCCACACAGCACTCCGGCCAAGCTGAGACGTTCCTGCCTTTGATTGTTCCCTGACGAGGTTTCCTCTTGCCAAAAGACTTTGCCGAACTCGAAGACGGTTACTCCAGCTTCACCTTCACTTTGTCGCAGGTTTAACTGCAGGGCACGGATGAGGTTACTCAGCAGACTGCGACGCATCTCGGCATCTTCAGCGGAAAGCGGATTGATGAGCGCCACCGGGGCGACATTGGCAATGAGACCCGGAAACAAGACGTTGAGGCGGGCAGAGGTGAAACTCAGGTTCAGCATTTCGGCTAAGCCTTGCGCCGCCAGGTACGTGCGAAGCCGTTTGCTCCAATTGCCTTCTACGTCAGGTTTTTTCTCTTGCACCGCAGACTGTGGCAGAAGCGTGGGGATCGTTTCGTAGCCTCTCAACCGGGCGATTTCTTCAATTAAATCTGCTTCTTGGGTCAGGTCGGCCCGATAGGAGGGAACAGTGACAGACCAGGCTCCGCCGCGCGCTGATTTGACTGTCAGCCCGAGCGTACGCAAGCAGCGCTTCATCTCTTGCCGTTCTACCGTGACGCCGAGAAACTGGATTACCCGTTGCGCCCGTAAGGAAATCGTGGTTGGCGCTAACGGCTGCGGATAGACGTCAATCACGCCACGGCTGATGTGACCGCCAGCCAGTTGCGCCATCAGCGTAGCGGCACGATCTAATGCAAGCACAGTGCCCTGGGGGTCTACTCCACGCTCGAAGCGGTACGAGGCCTCACTCCGAAGCCCTAACCGACGGGCGGTGCGGCGCACGGTTTCCGGGACAAAATAAGCGCTTTCCAAGAGCACTGCGGTTGTCTGCTCGCGCACTTCAGAATTCTCACCACCCATGACACCCGCGATCGCTACCGCGCGGTCACGGTCGCAGATCAGCAGATCGTCTGGTACCAGAGCGCGGTCCTGACCATCCAACGTTCTCATGGTGGTCCGGTCTCGGGCTCGCCGGACCATGATTTCTGCTCCAGCCAGAGATGGCAAATCGAAGGCATGCAGTGGCTGGCCACGTTCGATCATGACGTAGTTTGTCACATCGACGAGATTGTTGAGTGCGCGGATCCCTACCGCCTCCAGGCGCCAGCGCATCCACACCGGTGAAGGTGCAGTTTGGACCCCGGTCACCACGCGCGCGGCATACCGCGGGCACAAATCCGGATCCTCAATCCGCACCCTGGCCTGCTCCGTAATCGCCATACCACGCTCGCGCACTGTGGGAGTCTTGGCGTGCAGCCGTACGTTGGTAAGGGCGGCAATTTCGCGGGCGAGCCCCAGAACGCTGAGACAATCGCCCCGATTGGGAGTAATGGCGATATCAAGAATGGTGTCGCACAACCCCAGGAAGGCAAACACCGACTGCCCTAACTCTGCTTCCGCCG
>JACQEL010000429.1 GCA_016200595.1 Deltaproteobacteria bacterium | reverse complement strand
GGGGGCTCCCATTCCGCAATTGCGGGCGATCAAGTTATCCCAACAGTGGGAGAGTTTCTGGTCAAAGGTCCTGCGCTATGCGGCTTAAAGAATTACATCAGGGTGAAATCCCACCCGATTGATCTAGAAATTCCGGATACTTTCTCAGCAGCGCTGCAAGATCGCCGTAGCGATTTGCTTCGTGCAGCGCTCCGGCAAGACGCTCGGCATCTGGCAAGGCTAGTGTCCTCTCGAATAATAGAGAGCCGTAATGGCACAGTTGTGACCAATCGTTCTGTTGCTCAAGTAAATTAACGAGGTTCCTGAGATCGTTGAGCTGGCCAGAGCTTTCGAACTGAGCTTTACGTGCCTCTACCGGATCGACGCCCGTGGACTCAGCGATGATTGTGCGAAGTTGGTTCTTTTCTGCTTCCGATAGTCCATCATCGATGAGATTCTTGAGGCGTTCCTCAGCTTGCTGAGACAATCCAGCTTGCGCGAGCATTTCGATCTCAAAGATGAGGATTGCCTTCTTTCCCAAATGTTCTTGTAGTTGGGCACGATGACGATCAATATAAGCAGCTATGGCCTTCGGGCTCTTCTGCATAAACGCGAGCGCAAAGCGGGCCATTGCTGCAACATAAGATTTATCGCCCGAAATGGCTGTCTGCCGCTCGATCTCCTGTTCGACCGCATCAAGATCGAGCTTGATGCCAAATTGCAGTGCGAAGTGAAGCCGTCGAAGAGCCTGCGTTGGCTCACGCATGCTTACTTGCAATTTCTGGCGACCAGAGTACAAGCTTTCTGGATCACGTAATTCTAACCAAAGAGCGTAGTCATCAGCGAGGTCTGCAGCTTCGACGCAACCGAGTCCCCGCGCTGCCAGAGCACATTGAGAGAATAAGTCTTGAGCTTTTCTTCGGGCTTGGAGTGAGACCTCGTTTGAAGCTAACGGGAAAGTGTTTGCTACAAAGGGAACTTGCTCAAGAACAAATGATCTATACTCACCTGGAGTCGCCTGCATGAGATTGGCCATAGCTGCAGCTTGGAAAAGAACGGGAGCTTGTTGAAAGTCTTCTTCGTGAAGGGCGTTTGCATGCTCAAGAGCCAAATCCCAACGACCCAGTTCGAGGAGCTTTCTTATGAGAAAGAATTTTCCATCTGCGTCGAGATCGATATGGGTAATCCCAGATTTTGATAACCACTCAATAGCAGAATCAGCACCCTTGTGGTGAGTTACGATTATAAATGCGGCAGAGCGCGCATTAGAGGACGCTACACTTGCAAGTTTACTCAGAGCCTCCTCAAAATTGCCATTGGCAGAAATTCTAAATGCTTCCGCCAGCGTAATTTCTGGCCCATTCCCTAGCTGTCTAGCTCGGCTCAACAATTCATCGGGTTGAGCACTTTTTTCACTATAAGCCAAGAAACGGGCGCACAATGCCAGCGCACTACTCTTGACCCTGTCTGATCCGCCTTCGAATTCACCGCTCAGTATTTTCTCTGCCAATCTTATCGAATGTTCAGAAACAGAGAATTCTCCAAAGAAACGAGCCTGCCGCATAATCGATAGATGCTTTTGAATTTCATTATCAACTAGTTCTTTTGGATATTTCCGGGAGGGGGAAACTATCTGGCTGATGTCCTTCTGTAGACGATCTGCAACTACGTCGGCTGTTTTCTCTCCTTGATCCAGTATCATCTGGCCCAGCTGTGATCTGCTTTCTTGAGTGGCATCGACCAGCGCTTCGAGCTGGGAACTTTGAGTCTTCAGAGTGTTTATTATCACTGTCTCACGATGCGCCGTGTCAAGCTGACACGTAATGAAGTTCCGAATATGCACGTATATTTCGGAAGAACGATCCTTCGGTTTGCAGATAGTTTTGTGATTCGCATCAATCGGGATTGGACGCGATGAAAGTTCTGGATCGCTGCTGTCGGGTTTCACGATCAGGTCACACAAACAGGTTGGCCTGCTTTCGGTCAGGATTAGATGCTCGACATGGTGTGTAGTTGACCATTCACGGTACCAGAGATTTAGATCGCGCAAGTTTGGGTCATTGCGAACAAGGCAAGCTGTAGCGGCTGAAGGCCAAATAAAAATTCGAAGCCGATCTCCCCAAGTTGCCAATTCCGCGCCCGAATGAGGGGTGGCGAGGAATGCCACGCGACGGACTCGCCTGATGAAGTTCGCGGCATCTTCGCGTTGAAGTGCCATGCTCTCTGCCGTTCGCAGAAGCTGTTTGATAACAAGACCGCCGAAGCTGTGCCCGATGAGAATTATTTCTCCGGTTTGGAGTTTTGGCTCGGCGAGAATTCTCTCCAGCACGTTCGTTGCCCGATCGGGTAAAGGCATGGCTGAGCCATGCCAGCGCGAGACTGCCGCATCATAGCCAACCGTCCGAACCGCTAAACCTTCAATATCTTCGGCAAGCCATTGGGGCCAACAGATTTTGGATTTGGTTAATGACCGCCAAGTATTATGGGGATGACCTCCGAGGCCATGGAAGAGGATAACGTGTTGAGCCACTTCACCTTGAACGTCTGAAATCGCAAATAAGTCCGCCAAGTCGGCATCTCCAAGTTGATGTAGTCCTAATTTTTAATAGAGCACGGCTTCATCTGCGAGGAGGTTCATGCGGCCTTTTCCGGCGGAGGATTGCGCATCGCTTCCGCGGCATAGGCCAAAGCGGCTAACACTGCCTTCTTGGTCAGACGTGGGTGAGCCGCCAGAATCTGCTCGATAGTCTCTCCGGCAGCCAGCTTTTCAAGAATAAGCTCGACGGTAATACGTGTCCCGGCGATCACGGGTTTACCCATCATGATTGCCGGATTAGACTGTATGAGTTTGTTCTTCATAAGACCTTTGATTATACCTTATGCTCGTGAAGCGGCTAACTATTGAACGCCTGCCTCTCAGCAGTATATCTCGTCAAGCGCTCACCTCTCAACCCAAACCATTGACGCTCCCCCGGTCAGCACGGTACTCTCCTGCCCACAGTTACTGAAGGAGCCTTTGTCCACATGAAAACAATTGTGCTGATCAAACAGGTCCCCGTCGTGTCGGCGATGAAGCTCGACCCTGAGACCAAAACCCTTAAGCGGGAAGGAGTTCCCTCAGAGGTCAGTTCGTTCGACATTCGCGCTCTCCTCAAGGCTATCGAGCTGCGCAATAACCTCGGCGGCGAAGTCGTAGCGCTCACCATGGGTCCCCCTCAGGCTAAGGCAGCTTTGGAACACTGCCTGGCCCTCGGTGCCGACCGAGCCCTGCACCTGGTAGACCGTGCTTTTGCTGGCTCTGATACGCTGGCGACTGCTCGTGCCTTGGCCCTGGCGCTTAAACGCGAAGGGTATGATCTGATCCTTTGCGGCCGGCATAGTACCGATGCGGAGACCGGGCAGGTCGGTCCAGAAGTTGCGGAATTTCTCGGTATCCCTCAGGTTACTGCTGCACGTTCCCTAACAGTTACCGGGCAAACCCTCACTGTCGAACGCGAAACCGATAGTGGCTTTGAAACGGTGGAATGTCCTCTCCCAGCTCTTCTCTCAGCGACCGAAGACCTGGCGCCCGAACGCTTTCCTAACAAGGCCGATAGAGAAAAAGCCAAGGAAAAACCGATTCAGACCGTGACTGCGAGCGACCTTTCAGCTGATCTCTCTCAGTTCGGGGTGACCGGCTCGCCTACCTGGGTCGAGTCTGTGCAGACGGTCGAAGTCGCACGCGAGAAAAAAATGCTCGAAGGCGACCTCTCCACGCAGGTGAACACGTTGGTGCAGATGCTCCTAGAGCGTGGATTATTCGGCAAATGGGATGAAGAAGACAAAGGCAGCGAGGAGAGACCGAGCGCCAGAAACTCTTCAGGCGGCAAAGCGGTGTGGGTCGTGGCTGAAAATCTCGGCGACGCTTTACGTCCAGTGACTTTGGAACTCCTCGGCAAGGCGATCGAACTGTCGGCCAAGTATGGCGGCGAAGTCGGGGCACTCCTCATGGGGAGTGGCGTCGATCAACACGTGGCAACCTTGGCGATTCATGGGGCGGATGTCGTATATTTAGCCGAAGATCGGCGGTTAACCCCCTATAGTACGGATATCTATACCGCGCTCTTAACTCGAGTGATCCAAGAACATAAACCTGGAGCCGTACTGTTAGGTTCGACCGCGATTGGTCGCGACTTGGCTCCACGTGTGGCCGCGCGCCTAAGCTTGGGTCTCACCGGCGATTGCGTCGATCTCGACGTGAATGCGCAAGGCCAGCTTTTGCAGTATAAACCCGCGTTCGGCGGCAATATTGTCGCTCCTATCCTGTCTCGTACTACCACGGAGATGGCCACGGTGCGGCCGGGGATGCTCAAGAAAGCGAGTCCTAATCCCGCCCGTCAGGCTCGCATCGAGATGCTCCAGCTGGACGATTCTGTCATAAATCGAGTGAAAGTCCTTTCCCAAACTGGCGCGGATGCAGGAAAAGCAGCAGCACTCGACTCGGCCGAGATTGCCATTGGTGTGGGCAAGGGTATTGGTGGGCCGGCGAACTTAGCAGTTATCGAACAACTTGCCACAATTCTGGGTGGGGCGCCGCTTGCCGCTACCCGTGATATTGCCGACTTGGGCTGGCTCCCCCGACAGCATCAGGTCGGACTCACCGGCAGGGCCATTGCCCCGAAACTGTACTTTGCCATCGGTATTCGTGGCGCTTTTGAGCACACGGTCGGCGTCCGTCGTGCAAATATTATCGTCGCACTTAATAAAAATCCTAAAGCGCCGATATTTCAAAATGCGGATGTGGGGATCGTGGGAGACTATGCTGAAATCGTGCCACTATTAACCAAAGCTTTAGAGACGGCAAAGGCAGGACGGTAACGAAAGAGGGGCGGTTCGTAGACCGCCTCTCCCTCGCCCGCCACCTCAGCCTCAGCGGAGGGGCCTCTTATGCCAGCTTGGGGGAAAGCTGGATATTCCCTCGTGGAAGTTCTGGTTGCGCTCGCGATTTTTTCCTTGTCTGCTCCAGGGATAGCAGTCGGCGTATCGCTCGCCGTGCGTACCACTCATAGCAGCGCGAATTTCACCGTGGCGACGATCCTGGCTCAGGACAAGTTGGAGGAGCTGCGTGCTCGGTCTGGCTTGCGGAGCGGTGGGGGAGACTCTCCACGCCCAGGATTTAGCCGTGAGTGGTCCATTGCTCCCGATTCTCCTGAGACCGGCATGACGCGCATTGACGTCGCCATCTCTTGGAGCGATTACGAATCTCATTCGCTCGCGCTGGCTACGGTGGTCAATGAATAAGGGGTGTCCAGCAGCCGGTGGTGAGTCAGGGTCGCAAGGGATCATTCTCCCGCGGCATTCCGCCTCTTCTGGGCTAGGTGTGGTGGAGGCTATAGTCGTCATGGGCATTGCCGGGGTGCTCTATGCCGCGCTGTACGGGTTCTATGCCATGCACTTACATGTCCTCAGAGCCCAGGAAATGCAGATCGCGCTGCAAGAAGACAGCCGCCTGGCAATCGATTTCTTGACCCGAGAACTCCACCTGGCTGGTGCTCGGCCGGTCCGGGGTGGACCGTGCGAAGGATTCGAGCGACTGACGGTTGCTGAAGCCCAGATGGTCACCCTGCAATATGACTTTCGCGGCAACAGCACTGGCTCGCGCCCTGACGGCTGTCCTGACGATCCCAGTGAGCAGGTAACTTACGTTTACGATGGGAGTGCCCAGGTGCTGAAACGCGCGACTGGTGGCGGAGCGCCGCAGCCCCTCATTACTAATGTCCCGGCGGGTGGGTTTCTGCTGCGTTACTTCGATCGTGGGGGCAACGAGTTCGAGCCGCCTCTGAGTAGCCAGGAACGCGCTCTTGTACGCACGGTGGTGATCACCGTACAGGTGAGCGCTCGCCACCCCGACCCACGGGTTGAGACCCCTCTCACCTCGGAACTGAGTTCAACCGTGTTTTTACCGAATCCTGCGAGGTGACCAGTATGCGACAGGCAAGCGACTGTGAAACCGGCGTCGTATTAATCACCACTCTTTTGCTCATGACCCTGCTCCTCGCCGTTGCCGTGGGTGCGCTGATGTTGAGTCGGACTGATCTAATGATTTCGCGTAACCTCTTTATCAGCACGCAGGCGCTCTGGCTGGCACGGAGCGGCACAGAAATGGGGAAACATTGGCTCAAGGAAAATCTTGCCGGAGCCCCACTTCCTGTTACTCTTGGCCCTGAAGCGTTGACTGGCGGCACGTACACGGTGCGTATTACCGCGTTAGGAAATGGCGGGTATCAGATGACCGCCAGTGGCGCTGGGGCCGAAGGATCTCGTCGCGTGGTGGAAGAAATCGTGCGCCTGCCTGACTTCACTCCAGACGGGGTGATTACCAGCGATGGTGATGGACTCCATCCGGACTTTGATGACCACGGCAGTGGAGTTGGACGCCGTATCCCCGACTTCAGTGTGGATGGCAGAAATCATGCGCCCGATGGAAAGTTGTCTGCGCGCTGTCCCAGTGTGTCACCGTTCGCGACCACGCAAGCCGGTGCGCAAAATGATCTGATCGCAACCGCGAATACGCTTAAGCAGGAGATCGTGACTCGCGCCAATAGCTTTTGCCAGCCGGACGGGAGTAGCCTGGCTGGCCCTTGCACTCCAGGTCTTTCTTGGGTCCGCGGGATCGGGGCGGACCCGCGCTTCATTGCTGGTTTCTGTGCTCAGACAAATCCCGCCTGTTTTCTCAATCT